>CAINHS010000094.1 GCA_903848955.1 uncultured beta proteobacterium | reverse complement strand
TCCGGGTGTCCGGACGCCCGCCTATTTCGTGCGGTGAGCCTATTTGACTCCGTCCGTGTAAGAGAATTGCCCAAAACGTGACGCTCATTGTAAGAAATCGTTACCGTCATTCGGCCGGCCGCAGATTTATGGCCGCCCGGGAGGCTGCTAAAGCAGATTCCAGACTTCAGCTTGCGAAGCTTCCGGCAATTGCACTTTGTTTGACAGCGGTCTGCCTAGTGTGCTGACGCCAAGCACTCAGGCTGGCAACCCCAGCACCACCCACCTTTGCAGGCGTCAGCGTGATCAAACTGACGGTGGCAATAGGGTGAAGTATACTTCCGCAGGTTGAGGCGGAACGCGGACCCGCCACACACTGAAGTTTGATTCATCTTCTCATGCGATTACCGCTTCAACGCATTGGACGAACGCAAACAGTTCATGGCCACACCACAATTTCAGGCTCTTGGTGACTTTGTCGCTTTTGCAGGTTTGACTTGAACAGCAGATGCTCGGGCAACCGTCCATGAGCATCCTTCCAAAGGAGAGATCAATTGCCGACAACATTCACTGAGCCGCCCGGTTTCGTTGCCAACACCGCCCCGACCGGATCGGTCACCATCAGCGGGACCAATACGCCAGGCCGGACCCTTACCGCAGCAAACACCTTGGCGGATGCCGAGGGACTGGGCACGATCAGCTATCAATGGCAGTCGAGTACGAACGGCACAAGTTGGACTGATTTATCCGCCGGCAGTAGCTTGCTGGTCAATGGCGCAGCGGGCCAATTGATTCGTGTTGTGGCAAGCTACACCGATGGCCTGGGCACTGCGGAGCTCGCGGCATCGCATTCGTCCTGCATACAAATAGCGATGAGCACCTCTGCTGCGACCGTTCTGCGAGTCAATCAGGCCCTCTACGGTGCGGCGCCGGGCTATACCACTTTCCAGTCACAAACGAACACCGTAACCGGCAGTGGCGACACGGGCTATGTGACCTCGCTTGCGTCGCAGGACCAATTCACGATCATGACCGACGCACAGTTTTCGCATTTGCTTATCGTCCATTGCGGATTGACGGCGTTCGGTGCGGGTAACACTCTGGATCTTGAGACGGCTCTGACCTACTACATTACCTACAATGAAGCGGGCGCTGCCAACACGGCTCCTGTGCGCGGGGTAATCGCCATGCAGTTGTCCGCCCTGCTGTCCGGGTTGGAACAAGCCACCGGAATACAGGATGTGTATCGCGATGCGGCGGTGGCCTTCAATAGCCAGATGAACACGGCCTACACTTATTCCAACGATTCTTCGCATCTATCCAGTCCGAGCAACGTGCAACTGGTCGGCGTGGCGCAGACAGGGCCGGTGGCCTAGCACAAGCCAGCCGCAGTACATCAGTCCAGCAGATGATCAACGGGCATGTTCATGACAGATACGCCGGGCGGCGCACAAGCTGCGGCACGCGATGACCGGGACAAGGTAGCCGGCCGCGGCAACGGCATTCCCTCCGTTTCCTCTTGGCGCTTGCTTGCCTTGATGAAAAGTCGGGGATTGCCGGCGTTGCTGCAGGGTGTTTGCCTTGCGGCACTGTTGTTGCAGGGCGCGGCGCCGACAGCTGCATTGGCCACTGTGGTGCGCATGCAAACGCCGCTGGGTAATATCGATATCCAACTGCTGGATACTGCGGCACCGGCGACCGTGGCCAACTTCCTTAACTACGTGTCCAGCGGTGCCTACGTCAATTCATTCATCCATCGCAGCGTGCCCGGCTTCATCCTCCAGGGTGGAGGTTATACCTGGAACAGTTCAAGCAACAACGCTGCCGTCGTTGCCGCAAACGCGCCGGTGGTCAACGAATTCAGCACAAGCCGGTCGAATCTGCGCGGCACCATCGCCATGGCCAAACTGGGCGGCGATCCCAATAGCGCAACCAGCCAGTGGTTCTTCAATCTGACGGACAACTCGGCCAATCTTGACAATCAGAACGGCGGCTTCACGGTATTCGGTCAGGTGACAGGCAATGGTATGCAGGTCGTCGATGCCATCGCCGCATTGACGATCGTCGATGCCAACGGCACCAATAGCACAGGGCCGTTTGGCAGCCTGCCGCTGCTCAATTGGCCCGCTGCCGCGATTACGGCGCAGAACCTGGTACTCCTCGGCGCCGTCAGCGTACTGCCCGAACTGACGCTGGTTCAAGGTTGGAACCTCCTCGGCAACAGTGTCGAAGTACCGATCAAGGTCGCGACTACGTTCGACGACACCGCCAAGGTCAATGCCGTGTGGAAGTGGGTTGCCGGCCAATCGAAATGGGAGTTCTACACCCCAAGCCAGTTTGACGGTGGCGCAGCCTACGCTGCAAGCAAGGGCTACGGCAGTTTGACTGACATAAATGGCGGAGAGGGATTCTGGGTGCAAGCCAACATGGCATTCTCGGTGCCGCTATCGCCGGGAACCATTGTGCCATCGTCGAGCTTCAAACCGGCCATCGCGACTCCGGTAACCCCCGGTGGAGCGCATGCGCTACCGTCCGGCTGGAGCCTGATCACTGTCGGTGACAGCCCCACTCCCGCTCAGTTCGACGCCGCCATTGCGACGGCGTCGTCGGCGACGCCGGCAGCGGGAAAGGTGCCGACGAATCTGACCAGCTTATGGGCCTGGGATGCAACAAGGCAGAACTGGTACTTCTGGGCGCCGGCCCTGGTCAATAGCGGTGGTTTGGCGGCTTATGTCGGCAGCAGGAACTATCTCGATCCCGCCACCATGCCAGGCCTGTCCGCCGGCACATTTTCGTCAACAACGGGCTTCTGGGTGAAAATGCCGTAGCTTTACGAGATGTGGCCGGCCTCTAGGGATAGCGGCTCTCAATCATCGTCCATGAGGGCCGGCAGGTTCTTGCATCTACGAATCGAGACGCCAGACGTCATTCCCTACGAAAACTCGAGCCCGGTCCGGCCCAAACCTACCAGGCCCACGTTGTCCTGATTGATCTGCATACCGGCAATGGTCGCCAGGAAATCTGCTTTCGAATAACCATAGCTGTCGATGTAAGGCGCTAGAGCCGCTGTCACACCGGGTGTTGCGGCCTGACCTGTTACGGCATGGAAAATCAAATCAACGTAGGCGCCGGTGCTTGATCCGCCGGCCAGTTGATCCATGACCCCTGCGTTTACCAGAACATCGGCTGCATCGTGCATTGTCTTGCCGGTATCAAAGTAGGTTAGTAGCTGGCCTGCGAGTGTTTTGTTGGTCAGTGACGCATTACCCAGCACCGCGCCTATCAGCAGAGCAACTTCGCCTCCTGCCTGTGTCACGCCCATGTCGATTGCGAGCCTGGTATCGGCGAACTGAAGGCGCTCTACATTGGTGATTGTGTCCGCCACCGCACCTTGTTTTGTAATGGTCCATGTGCCGCTGCCGCTGTGCGCGAGTTGATAGTGACTGCGGACGTCGGAGTAGGAACAGGTATCAACTCCAAGTCCGCCGTCGATGCCTGTGGCGGAGGCCGAAGCGTTGGTATCGTTGATGGTGTCGTTGCCCGCCCAGGTTCGCATCAACATCGAGTTATTGCGATCAGCAACAGTAATGTTGTCCAGGTAATCAAGCGTGGGATTCATCTGGAGCGGTACATTGACGAATTCCTGGCGCTGAATCCGGTTGCCTGATGACGAGTCGGTGATGCCGAATTCGGCAACGAAATTTATCGTGTTGTCCGGCGTCAGGTAGGCGATGAATCTTGGCTGACCGGCATTCGTCTGTGCGGCATAGACATTGACCTGCTCTCCTAGTGACTGGAACTGATCATGCATGTAGGTATGCAGCCTTCCAGTGCCGTCATTGAGCAGGATGTAATTATTCTGCATGGTGCTCTGCGGCGAACCATCCTGATTGTAGGGTGAGGTACTGCCGGCCTGGAAATACGCCGCTATCCCGCTGTGATCGATATCAATGATCTGCATGGCCTTATCGACTTCATCGGTCCTGACGTCATATTCGCGATTCAGGGAGTCTGTCCTGTCGGCAAAGCTCACTGATCCGGATGTCGACGTGTTCTGGAACATCTGGAGCATGGCAAATTCCATCCCCGCATCCGATGTCCACATCAACGCCGATCCGAGGATGTCGGGTTTGCCATCGTGATTGAAGTCGTCCACCCAAAGGCGCGGCTCGTGCGTGGTGCCGTTGCCGAATAAGTTCGGCACATTCGCGTATTGCTGCTTGCCGTTGAAGTAGGGAGTCAGAATTGCCTCGGGCGCGCCGCTGTTGGCAGCCACATCCGCTAGTTTATAGACGGCGATGACGGGGGCCGCTGACGCGCTATACGGATATCCCGGGCCGAAGTTGTGATCGCTGATGACCAGATCAGGCTGGCCATCAGCGTCGAAATCGGCACAGTTAACACTGCTGCCGCCAATCGACCTGCTCTGTCCGGACATGAGCGTTGTTTCAACAAAAGCGCCGTTGCGGTATTGGAAGTACGGATCGCCCTCGCCGCCATAGCTTGCCGTAAAGACTGTCGGCAGTCCCTGCAAATTCGCAATTACCCCGCCGTGAGCCTCGACTGAATCGGCCAGTGAAACTTTCGTGAAAGTACCGTTGGCATTGGATATGTACGCCGTGCTGGACTTCGGAATTGACGGACTTTCGTTGTGTGCGGCCAGAAAAATGTCCGGTTTGCCATCGCCATTGAAATCCGCCACCAACGCCGACCCTGAGCCATTCGTAACAGGATCCGAGATGTGCCTGACGGTGGCTATGGTCAGTGTGCCATCAACATTCTGCTCAAGCAGCGCCGCATTGACGGTGTAGAAATCAGTGTTGTCCCATCCGTCATAGGCCCAGCCGTCGAGAACCAGTCCATTTCTTCCATTGGCCAAGCCGATCTGCGAGTAGAACGCATTGGCCACAGGAATCGCATTGTGGGTCACCGGGTCACTCGTATTAACGGGCGTCCAAATGCCGGCGACAGAAACCGGAATGGCCTTTCCGTTGAACGAAATCGTGTAGTTTGGAATGTAGCTGTTAAGCGCGATGGACGAATTGCCCGATCCGTCGCCGGAGAACTGGAGAATCTGGATGTTGGTTAGTGTTTTCGTGCCATAGTTCGGGCTGTTGGGGTCGCTGTTTGATACCGTAAAGTTTCTCGTTGCCGTGTCATAGCTGATGTTGAGCCTGGACGGGGGTTCAAAGAAGAACGAAACCGAATTGACTCCGCCGCGGCCATCGATATGGTCGTCTCCCCGGCTTCCCCAGAATCGATCATCGCCATTGCTCCCCAGAAGCGTGTCCGAGTAACTTGACCCGAGAATCGAGTAGATGCTGATCAGTTTGTCGACAGTGCCAAAGCCGTCCAGCGCCTGGCCTGCCTGCAAATCAACGCTAACGGCTTGCGGTGAGTCCCAATACGCGGCAGACGAACCACCACTGGTGCCAATGATGGTGTCGCTTCCAGGTCCGCCAATGGCATTGGCGAAACCGATCGTGATCGAGTCGTCTCCGGCATCCCCGTAAATATTGGAGTTATCAGGTATGCCAAGTGTCGCCTGGACAGTGATATCGTTGCCAGTTGTGCCGTGATAGTCCATTGTGCTTCCCATTGGGGAAATGGTAGCTGGAGACGCTCACCATAGCTTGGCCGCAGGGAATTGCAAGTTAACCATTCGATGCCGGTGCTCCGGCGTGACTGCCATCATCTGCAACCTCGAGCAGCGTGGGTTGGGCAGGGTAAGGTCCGGTCAAAGCGCCATCAGATCCATGCGGTTGGTGGCATCCTCACATGGGCGATGACGATACAAATGCTTGCGTCCCGAACCGATACCAGTGAGTATCATATGCGCTGAGAACCCTCGGAAGACTTCTTGATGAAAACAGCGGCTGAAGAGTCGTTGCCCGAAACCGGACAAGACAGCCCGGCAGCCTCTGCCGGGCCGCCAGGTCCTGTGTTGAAAAAGAGATGGGTGCGGTGCGCAATCTGCTTTGGCGCCGCTGTTATCGGCATTCCATTCATGACGGTTGTACTCATGGCCCTCTGGGTCCTGGTCAAATATTTCGTCATAGAACGCTAACTCAGCGGCATCCGGCCGGAAGATATCTGGCTTCAACCGTGGTCTTGTTGGCACCGCTGACCGTCATTTTGTCGGGCGCCATTGCATTGCCGCAGACCCAGGCCACGGGAACGATGGGCGCGTCTTCCACCACGGCAGGGCGAAAGCTCAGAACCTTGCCTGTGATCGTGCTGTGCGCCTTGTTGCCGAAGGTCAGGTGGATGGCGCCGTTATCCACCACCAGCGAGCGCACCAGATTGCTGACCACCTTGTCGGCCGCAGGCAAGCCCAGGCTCGCGTTGTCGGCAGGAAAGACCTGGGCGCTTGCCCAGGACGCGGCGATGGGCTTTTTCGCAATGTCGGCAAATGGAACCGCGGCCACCAGTTGTTCCTGCACGATGCGTTCCACCATCGACGGCACGGCAATCATTGCCAGAATGCCGATGATGGCGATCACCGCGAGCATTTCAATCAAGGTGAAGCCGGATGGATGCCGTGTCATTTCCCGTTGGTCCGATACAAGAAGGGGCGCGCTTTCAGGTTTCATTGCGAGTATCCGCCCGATGAAGGCCGGCGCGCTGCAACAGCATAGCCCGAAAGGCGTCGAATGCCCTTTGCATGACGCCCGGATCAGGACCAAGGCTTGATCCCGGCGCACACTTCTGTATACTGACTGACTGGTCAGTAATTAATTGTTTGTATCGTGGAATCGCTATCTCCTCCTCGCCAACGCCGCAAGCAAGCGCGCCCTGCCGAACTCATGGCAGCCGCGCTGGAACTGTTTGTCGAAAAGGGCTTCGCCGGCACCCGGCTGGAGGATGTGGCGGCACGTGCCGGAGTGTCGAAGGGGACGCTGTACCTTTACTTCGACAGCAAGGAAGCGCTGTTCAAGGCCGTCATCCAGGAAGGGCTGGTGCCCATTCTCGAAGAAGGCGCCGGGTTGATCGACGGCTTCCAGGGAAGCAGTGCCGATCTGCTGCAGACCTTGCTGCGCGAGTGGTCGCAGCGCATCGGCAACACGCATCTGGCCGGCGTGCCCAAGCTGATGGTCAGCGAAGCGCGCAATTTCCCCGGGCTGGCCATTTACTATAATGATGTAGTCATAGTTCGCGGTCGCGACCTGCTGCGCCGCACGCTGCAGCGCGGCATCGCCTCCGGCGAGTTCCGCCGCGTCGACGTCGAAACGGCGATCGACGTGATTCTCGCGCCGGTGCTGATGATGTTGATCTGGCGCTCTTCGCTGGGCGTGTGCTGCGGTACCGCGCACGATCCGGAAACCTATCTGCAAAGCCATTTTGATCTGACCCTGGGCGGCATCCTCGCTGCCGAACGGCCTGCCGCCGCCCGATGAAATCCCTGCCCTTTCTGCTTGCCCCGGCGCCTTGCCGGCCTTTCCGGAGACTGCGCATGAAAGCCCTGCCGATTGTTCTGCTGACCCTGCTCCTCGCCGCGTGCAGCGAAACGCCGCCGCCGCCGGCCCTGCCCAGGCTGATACGCACCGTCACGGTCGCCGCCGCCGATGCGACGCCGAATGGAGGGCTGCGCAGCTACAGCGGCGAAGTGCGGGCACGCATCGAGACCACGCTGGGATTCCGTATCGCCGGCAAGATTGTCGAACGTCGCGTCGATGCCGGCACCGTGGTCAAGGCCGGCCAGGTGCTGGCGCGCCTCGATCCCGGCGATGCCGGACTGCAACTGGCACAGGCCGAAGCGCAGCGCGACCTGGCCGCCGCCGAACTGGCCCGCTACCGCGACATGAAGGCGAAGAACTTCATCAGCGCCTCCGCGCTCGACGCCAAGGAGACCGCCTTCAAGGCCGCCGATGCGCAGGCCGCGCTGGCCAGGAATCAGTCGGCGTATACCACGCTGGCGGCCGACCGCGCCGGCGTCATCGGCCAGGTGCTGGCCGAGCCCGGTCAGGTGGTCGGCGCCGGCCAGCCGGTGTTCCGCCTGACGCCGGACGGCGAGCGCGAAATCGCGATCGCCCTGCCCGAAGGCGAAGTCGCCGGCTTCAAGCCGGGCCAGGCGGCCGAAGTCAGTTTCTGGGCCACGGACGGCATCCGCGGCGGCAAACTGGCGGGTCGCCTGCGGGAAATTGCGCCGGTCGCTGATCCGGCGACCCGGACCTACGCCGCCCGCGTCAGCCTTATCGACGCCGACCCGCGGCTGCCCCTGGGCATGAGCGCCAGCGTCAGCTTCCCGCCCGCCGCAGCGGCCGGGAAGAGGCTCAGCGTGCCGCTGGCAGCGGTGTTCCAGCAGGGCAATCAGCCGGCGGTATGGAAAGTCATGCATGGCGCCACGGCAGAGGGCGGCGCCGACGTCACGGTCATGCTGCAGCCGGTCAAGGTAGCGGAATTCACCGACAGCACCGCGGTGGTGGTCGGCGGTCTGACCGGTGGCGAGGAAATCGCCGCCGCCGGCGCCAACCTGCTTACCGCCGGCGAGAAGGTCAGGCTTGTCCGTCCGGCGCAGCCCAAGTGAAGCAGACCAACCTTTCCGAGTGGGCAATAAAGCACCCGCAGATGGTGCTTTACCTGATGGCCGTGTTTCTGATCGGGGGCGTTCTGTCGTTTCTCAACCTCGGCCGCGCCGAGGACCCGGACTTCACCTTCAAGGTCATGGTGGTACGCACTCTCTGGCCGGGTGCCAGCGCCGCGGAGGTCGAGCAGCAACTGACCGATCGCATCGAAAAAAAGCTGGCCGAGACACCCTGGGTGGATGTGCTGCGCACCGCTTCCAAGCCGGGCGAATCGCTGACCGTCCTGCTGCTCAAGGATTTCACGCCGAAGACGGAGGTGCCGGAAGCCTGGCGCCAGGTCCGCAAGAAGCTTGACGACATCCGGCAGACGCTGCCGGCGGGCGTACAGGGACCGTTTCCCAATGACGAGTTCGGCGACGTGCAGATCAAGATCTTCGCCCTCACGGCGCACGATGAAAAGGCGGGCTACGGCATGGGCGACCTGCGCCGCGAGGCCGACCGCCTGGCGCGCGAATTGCGCCGCGTCGCCGATGTGAAGAAGATCGAACTGATCGGCGTGCAGGATGAAAAGATTTATATCGATGTCATCCCCGCCCGCCTTGCCGCCATGGGGCTGGTGCCGACCCAGGTGTTCGAGGCACTGCAGCGGCAGAACGTCATGGTGCCGGCCGGGCATGTCGAAACCGCATCGGACCGCGTGCGTCTGCGCGTCAGCGGCCCGTTCGACAGCGTCAACGCGCTGCGTGAAGCGACCCTGGCGGTGGGCGGCCGCAGCTTCCGCCTCGGCGACATCGCGCAAGTTACGCGCGGCCTGGCCGATCCGCCGCAACCGCGCATGCGTGTCGGCGGGCGCGATGCGGTAGGGATCGGTGTTGTCATGGACAAGGGCGGCAACGTCATTTCGCTTGGCGACAACCTGAGCGCGGCCATGGCCCGCCTGCAGCAGAATCTGCCGCTGGGCATCGATGTGCATGTCGTGGCGGACCAGCCGCAAGTCGTCAAGAAATCACTCAACCTTTTCGTGCGCACCCTGGCTGAAGCCATTGTCATCGTCCTGGCAGTGTCCTTCCTCAGCCTGGGCTGGCGCACCGGTACCGTGGTGGCGCTGTCGATCCCGCTGGTGCTGGCGATCACCTTTGTCGCCATGAAGATCTTCGGCATCGATCTGCATCGCATTTCCCTGGGCGCCCTGGTGATTTCCCTGGGTTTGCTGGTCGATGACGCCATCATCGCGGCGGAAATGATGGTGGTAAAAATGGAGCAGGGCTGGGACCGCTTCAAGGCCGCCACCTTCGCCTACACCTCGACGGCGTTCCCGATGCTGACGGGGACGCTGATCACGGCGGCAGGGTTTACCCCGGTCGGCTTTGCCAAGTCGGGCGCCGGCGAATACACCTTCTCGATCTTCGCCGTGGTCACCATCGCGCTGCTGGTGTCCTGGATCGTTGCCGTGGTGTTCACGCCCTATCTCGGCTATGTCCTGCTCGACCCCGTCAAGCTGCGCGAGGTCGGCGAAAAGCATGGCGGCGACATCTACGACTCGCCCTTCTACCGCCGCTTCCGCGCTCTCGTGGTGTGGTGCCTGCGCCACCGCTGGCTGGTGATTGCTGCGACGGTGGCCGCCTTTGTCCTGTCGCTGGCGGCCTTCAATGCGGGCGTGCAGAAGCAGTTCTTTCCGGCGTCGGACCGCCCCGAACTGCTCGTCGAGGTATGGTTGCCGCAGGGGGCCTCGCTGAAGGCGACCGAGCGCGAGGTCAAACGCATCGAGGCGATAATCGACAAGGATGCTGCCGTCGTCTCGTGGTCGTCTTACATCGGCAACGGCGCCCCGCGCTTTTTCCTCGGACTCGACCAGCAGTTGTTCGCCGACAATTTCGGGCAGCTGGTCATCGTCACCAGCGGGCTGCAGGATCGCGAAGCCCTCAAGAGCCGGCTCGACGCCGGCTTCGACGCCGCGGATGGCTCCTGGGCGCATCTGCGCCTGCGCGTGACCCGCATGGAGAACGGCCCGCCGGTCGGTTACCCGGTGCAGTTCCGCATTCTCGGCGAGGATCTGGCCGCCTTGCGCGACGGCGCCGAAAGCATTGCCAACGTCATGCGCGCCCATCCCAATCTGCGCAACGTGAATTTCGACTGGAACGAGCGCGTCAAGTCGGTGCGGGTCGAGATCGACCAGAGCCGCGCCCGCGCCCTTGGTGTTTCCAGTCAGGATGTGGCGCTGACCCTGCAGGGCTGGCTGGTGGGCGCCACCGTGACCCAGTTGCGCGAGGACGACCAGTTGATCGACGTGGTCTGGCGCGCCGGGGCAGCCGGCGCCGGCGACGGCTTCGCCGATCCGCGTTCGCTGCAGCGCCTGCCCGACCTCGACATCCTTGCCGCCAACGGGCGGCACATTCCGCTGGCGCAGGTGGCGCGGCTGGTGCCGGGACTGGAAGAAGGACTGATCTGGCGGCGTGATCGCCTGCCGGCCATTACCGTCCGCGCCGATCTGGTCGGCAGCGTCCAGGCGCAGGCGGCTTCGGTGCAGATAGACCGGCAACTGGGCGCGCTGCGGGCGAAGCTGCCGCCGGGTTCGCGCATCGAGATCGGCGGCTCGCCGGAAGAGTCGGCCAAGGGCGAGAAGCCGATCATGGCGGTGGTGCCCTTGATGTTGCTGGGCGTGACTTT
>CAINHS010000093.1 GCA_903848955.1 uncultured beta proteobacterium | reverse complement strand
TGTTGCATTTCGGTTACCAGATACGTTTGATGCCGTAATCGGAAAAGGCCCGGTCGGAACTGACCACGGGCAACTTGCGGTTCTTTGCTTGTGCCACCAACAGGCGGTCGAAGGGGTCGCGGTGATGCAGGGGCAGGGTTTCGATGGCAGCGACGTCGTCGAGTTCGATGCCGAGCAGACGGAAGCCGTTGGCCTCGATATGGCTCGCCACGTAGCGGCCGACCGGCAACGCCAGTTTGATGCCTCCCTGCCCTGACTTGATCGCCAACTCCCAGGCAACCACGGCGCTGACCAGAATTTCGTTATCCGGATTGGCGATGCAGGACCTGGCCCGCGTCGATAACTTCCCGTCGCCCTCCACCCAGCGCAGGAAGGCATTCGTGTCAAGCAGAGCAATCACCCGATGCAGTCCTCGAACCCCTCCGGGATCGCGTCGAAGTTATCCGCCATGAAGAGGATCTGCCCCTTGCCCGAACCGGGAATGCGCTTGCCTGTCGGACGCTGGATCGGCACCAGCATCGCCAGCGGCTTGTTGTCGCGGGCGATGACGATCTCTTCGCCCATCATGGCTTTTTGCACCAGTTCCGAGAGATGGGCCTTGGCTTCGGCGATGTTGAACTGCTGCATGGCGGCTCCTTCAGTGTTGGTCATTCTAGATGACCAACAGCGGCGAGTCAAGTTGCTGTGTTGCGAGTGTTGCGAGTGTTGCGGGCCGGAGGAAAAAACAGCAATTGCCGTTTTACTGCAATGAACGACAATCGACTTTTGCTCGACCGCCTTGTTCGTCGGCGACGACCCTTCGGTTCAGTGCCTGAGGCGTCGGAAGAGTTCCTTTACTGCCGCCACCCGGTCCTGGAGTGCGGCGGTGGGCTTCTGCCATACCAGCTTGTCCGGGCCGGCGAGCTTGAAGCTGCGGTCGGACTGGATCAGCCGGATGATGCCGGCCGGATCGAGCGGCGGGTTCGGCACGAATTGCAGGCTGATCGCGGCCGGACCCGCATCCAGCTTGGCCAGGCCCAGCGCGCGTCCCGCCAGGCGCAGACGGTGGGTTTCCATCAGGGCCAGCGTCTGCGCCGGCATTTCGCCGTAGCGGTCGATCAGTTCCTCCTGCATCGCGCGCAAGTCGTCCTCGCCGTCGCAATTGGCCAGGCGCTTGTAGAGCGTCAGCCGCTCATGCACGTCGGGGCAGTAGTCGCTGGTCAGCAGCGCCGGCACGCGCAGGTTGATTTCCGAGGTGATGGACAAGGGCTGCGTCAGGTCGGGGACCTTCTCGCCGGCCTTCAGCGCGCGCACCGCGGCGTTGAGCATGTTGGTGTACATGGCGAAGCCGATCTCGTGGATCTCGCCGCTTTGCGATTCGCCCAGCACTTCGCCGGCGCCGCGGATTTCCAGGTCGTGCATGGCGAGGAAAAAGCCGGAGCCGAGTTCCTCCATGGCCTGGATCGCTTCCAGGCGGCGCTTGGCCTGCGCCGTCGGCTTGGCGTCCTCGTGCGTCAGCAGGTAGGCGTAGGCCTGGTGGTGCGAGCGGCCGACGCGGCCGCGCAGCTGGTGCAGTTGCGCCAGGCCGAACTTGTCGGCGCGGTTGATGACGATGGTATTGGCATGCGGGTTGTCGATGCCGGTCTCGATGATGGTCGAGCACAACAGCAGGTTGTGCTTCTGCTGGGTGAATTCGCGCATCACGCGTTCCAGTTCGCGTTCCGGCAACTGGCCGTGGCCGACCACGATGCGCGCTTCCGGCAGCAACTGGTGGAGGCGCTCCTTCATGTTCTCGATGGTGTCAACTTCGTTGTGCAGGAAATACACCTGGCCGCCGCGCTTGAACTCGCGCAAACAGGCCTCGCGCACCTGGCCGTTGGACCACTTGCAGACGAAGGTCTTGATCGCCAGGCGCCGCGAAGGCGGCGTGGCGATCACCGAGAAATCGCGCAGGCCTTCCAGCGACAGTCCCAGCGTGCGCGGGATCGGCGTCGCCGTCAGGGTCAGCACATCGACCGCGGCGCGCAGTGCCTTCAGCGCCTCCTTCTGGCGCACGCCGAAGCGGTGTTCCTCGTCGATGATGATGAGCCCGAGGCGCTCGAACCGGACATCCTTCTGCAGCAGGCGATGGGTGCCGATCAGGATGTCGATTTTTCCCTGGCCCAGCAGATCGACGGCCTCGTCCTGTTCCTTGGCCGACTTGAAGCGCGAGATCTCGGCGATCTTCACCGGCCAGTTGGCGAAGCGGTCGTTGAAGTTCTGGTAGTGCTGCTCGGCCAGCAGCGTGGTCGGGCAGAGGATGGCGACCTGCTTGCCGTCGGCGAC
>CAINHS010000092.1 GCA_903848955.1 uncultured beta proteobacterium | reverse complement strand
TCCTGTCGGAGCGAGTCAAGGCCAAGGGTATCCACCTGCTGATCGAGACCGGGCACCTGCCACACAACCTGGTGGGCGACCCGACACGACTGCAACAGGCATTGCTCAACTACGCCACCAACGCCGTCAAATTCACCGAACAAGGCACCGTGACCTTGCGTACCCTCAAGCAGGAGGAAACGGCCGATTCGGTGCTGGTGCGCTTCGAGGTAAGGGATACCGGCATCGGCATCGAACCCGACGCCATGTCCCGGCTCTTCAGCACCTTCGAGCAGGCCGACAATTCGATGAACCGCAAGTATGGCGGCACCGGCCTCGGACTGGCGATTACCAAGCGACTGGCCGAACTGATGGGCGGTGAAACCGGCGCTGACAGCACGCCGGGGGTCGGCAGCACGTTCTGGTTCTCTGTGAAGTTTAAGAAGGGCGGCACGACTGCACCAGCGCCGACGGAAGCGGCACTCGATGCCGAAGCCGAGATCCGGCATCGCTACTCCGGCCGGCGCATTCTGGTGGTTGATGACGAGCCGATCAACCGCGAAGTCACCGTGATTCAGCTTGAAGCGGTCGATCTCGTCGCGGATACAGCGGAGGATGGCGCCGAGGCTATCGCCCTGGCGCGAAGGAACAGCTACGCGGCCATCTTCATGGACATGCAGATGCCGAACCTGAACGGGATGGAGGCGACGCAGGCGATACGGCAGCTTCCCGGGTATCGGGATACACCGATCATTGCCATGACAGCCAACGCATTTACCGAGGACAAGGCGCGCTGCATTGCGGCGGGGATGAACGACTTCCTGGTCAAGCCCTTTAACCCCGCTGAGTTGTTTGCAACTCTGCTGCGTTCATTGAGCCGGAGCGAAACATAGCGGCAGGTTTCGGGCTTGGTTTCCTGCCGTTCAGGCTCGACTTCATCCGCAGCGGACGTGCTTAAGCGACGGCAACACACGGGAAATTTTCCCCTGACGGGTTGCGGCGTTACATCAGCAGGACCTTCCAACCGCTAAAATGGACGCAGATGGCGGCTGCTCCGGCGAATTGCGGGCGCCCCTGTCTCAGAAAGATGTGCCAAGCAGGATGAATTAATAGGAAGCCGGGGTTGATTGGTAATTTGACGATGCAATCCGGAATCGACCCAACGCTATCTGCCCCGGAAATGTCGCCGCCGCGAGACCCCTACCTGCACCTGAGCATT
Organism: uncultured beta proteobacterium; assembly: GCA_903848955.1. Taxonomy (GTDB): domain Bacteria; phylum Pseudomonadota; class Gammaproteobacteria; order Burkholderiales; family Rhodocyclaceae; genus Sulfuritalea. Next base: position 18,055 of record CAINHS010000092.1, on the reverse strand, counting down.
CGCCGCAGCACGCTGTACGCCTTCGTTGGATCGCTCATCGTGCATTTGCTGGTGTTGTTTGTGGTTCCCCAGCAACGCGCGGGTACCGGTGAGCCGTTTGCCAAAAACGGCGACTCCCTGGTGGTGAATCTGCGGCCACGCACACCGCCGCAGGGCGAGCAGGCTTCGGCCGCCACTGCTGCCGGGGGTCGGGTTCAACCACAGGTGGCTCAGCGGCAAAGGACACGGCAGGATCCGGTCATTGCCGCGAACAAGTCGCCTGAGAAAAACCTGACCCGGCCGGTGAATCCGGTGCTACCCCCGGGCGCCGCAGATACGCCGGCGGACCTGCAGGCCTATGTCAATGCCGCGAGAGCGCGCCGCCGCGGCACCGATGGTTTTTCCGACAGGGAGAACGCAGCGACCGTCGCCGACGGACGCGAGCCGTCGGAAGACGAAATCAGGATGGCCCGGGTCAAGCGCAACATGACTTCGGGCACCAACGGCATTTTTCAACTTGTCAGCGTGGAATCACGCACAGCGTCCTTCTCTTTTCGCGGCTGGACTACCGATTCGAGCAATTCCCGGCGCGAATACATCAACGTCGATCTGGGCACGAACGCCAACATCGAAATTGCGATCATTCGCAAGATGATCGAACTGATCCGGCGTTACTACCAGGGGAACTTCAACTGGGAGTCGCAACGTCTGGACCGCACCATCGTCTTGTCGGCGCGCGCCGAAGACAACGAGGGCCTGGAGGACTTCATGCTGAAGGAATTTTTCGGCGCGCGCTCACGCCCGGCCGGACTCCGCTAGCACGGTGGCCTTTGCCATTCAGTTGTTCGTCAAAGCACATGACAACACGCCTTTCTCTGTTGTTCCGCGCTGTGCCGCGCCGGACAGGAGTTTCAGCATCCCGATCTGATATGCTGAAAGCCTCAACTTTTTAACTCCGGCCCTTCACAATGCGCTCACTGCTTATCGCTCTTAACGCTATTGCCCTGCTATTGACGGGGCCTTCGCCGGCCCTGGCCGAAACCGCCGATCCTATCGTGATCAAGTTCAGTCACGTGGCGGCTGTCGATACGCCGAAGGGTCAGGGGGCCGAGCGCTTCAAGAAGCTCGCGGAAGAACGGACGCAGGGACGTGTGCGGGTCGATGTTCATCCGAACAGCATGTTGTTCAAGGACAAGGAGGAACTGGAAGCGCTGCAGATCGGCTCGGTTCAGATGCTGGCGCCGTCGATCTCGAAATTCGGACCGCTTGGATTCAAGGAGTTCGAGGCTTTCGACCTGCCCTTCATAACGCCCGACATTGAGACGTTTCAGCGCGTCGCCGCCGGCCCCCTTGGTCAGTCGATGCTGAAGAAGCTCGAATCGCGGGGGATTCGCGGCTTGGCCTACTGGGACGCAGGTTTTCGCGTCATTACCGCCAACCGGCCGATCCGTCGCCTTGCCGATTACAAGGGCTTGAAGATCCGCATCAACTCGTCGAAGGTCATCGAAGCACAGATGAAGACAATCGGTGTCCTGCCGCAAACTCTGGCCTTCTCCGAAGTTTATATGGCCTTGCAGACCGGCGTTGTCGATGGTGCGGAAACGGTGCTGTCCAATGTCTGGACGCAAAAATTCTTTGAGGTTCAGAAATTTGTCTCGCTCCTGCATCACACCCATCAGGCCTATGCCATCGTCGCCAACAAGAAGTTCTGGGATGGACTTCCTGCCGACATCCGCAGCATTCTCGACGGCGCGGTTGCGGATGCCACGACTTATGCGAACGCCCTCGGAGCGGCTGAAGAAAGCGACGCAATGGACAAGATCAAGGCTGCCGGCAAAGCGGTGATATACCAGCCGACGGCAGCGGAACGCGAAGAAATGAAACTGGCGATGATGCCGGTGCATCGCGACATGGAGGGACGTCTCGGGCGCGAGAATATTCAGGCCATGTACCGTGCGGCCGGTTTCGTGATGCCCAGATAGCTTCTCTTGACGATTCCCCGATCGCCCCGGACCTCCTGAAAACACTCCGCAGCCGCGACATCCGATATGATGCGGGCGTTATATCCCCGTCATCATGAGGTCTCCGTATGGAATCAGGCGCGCCAAAAAGTATCGACAAGTATGAGATTGTCCGCGTCCTCGGCAGCGGCGCGACGAGTACCGTCTATCTCGCCTACGATGCATTTTCCGAACGCCAGGTCGCCCTGAAACTGATCAATTCCGCCACCTTGTCGGACCCGGAACACGGGCACACGTTTCGCAAACTGCTGGCCAATGAAGCCTCGCTGGCCGGACGCATCGTTCATCCACACATCATGGAAATATATGATGCCTCGCTGAGCGCGGAGCGCAACTACATCGTGATGGAGTACGTCGAGGGCGAAACCCTGGAGAAATATTCCCAGCCGGAATCATTGCTGCCGGTCGAAAAGGTGGTGGAAATCATTTTCAAGGCCGCGCTGGCACTCGAATTCGCCTCCAGGCACGGGGTCATCCATCGCGACATCAAGCCGGCGAACATAATGCTTTGCGCCAACGGCGACATCAAGATCGCCGACTTCGGCGCCGCCGTTCTGACACGGAGCGAAGAAACCCAGGTGGTCGGCGTCGGATCGCCGGCGTATATGTCGCCCGAGCAGATCCGGCAGGACACCTTGACCCAGCAGACGGACATTTACTCCCTGGGGGTGGCGATGTACCGCCTGCTTACCGGACGCATGCCCTTCGAGGCCGAGAGCAACTATGGACTGGCGAACAAGATTCTGAATGATGAGGCTGTCAGCGTCCGCAGCCTGCGGCCCGGTTTGCCGCTGCGGGTTGAAACCGCTGTCGCCACGGCAATGCGCAAGGACTGCGCCGAGCGATACGCCAGTTGGCGGGAATTCTCGGAAGATCTGGCCGAAATTGCGGAACTTGATCTGCCGCAGGAGGCCGTCTCCGAAACGGCGAAATTCAACACCCTCAAATGCCTGCCGTTCTTCGCCGGCTTTGCTGACATCGAACTCTGGGAAGTGGTGCGCATCAGCGTCTGGGGGCGGGTTCCTGCCGGCACCTATCTGTTCCATGAAGGCGACGACGGGAACTTCTTTTTCATCCTCGCCGAAGGTGAGGTGAGGATCAGCAAAGGCAGCCGGAGCCTGGGATCGCATGGTGCGGGCCATTGCTTCGGCGAGATGTGCTACATAAAGCAAAGCACCGTTCCGCGCAGCGCCACTATCGTCACGATCACCCCGGCAACCGTGCTCAAGATCAAGGGCGACTCACTGGCCAGCGCGACGGAAGCCTGCCAGCTCAAGTTCAACAAGGCGTTCCTGAATATCCTCGTCGGTCGTCTGACGCAGGCGGATTCGGAACTGGCGGGCGTGCATTAGACGCCGCGTATGATGTTGCCGTTGAATTCGTATCGACTGATAATTTGGCCTTCACCAACAACTGCATCGGAGAGATGGAAGTGAAACCCGGCCTCGTCGTGCTTGCCCATCCCGGAACCGCCGCGGCAGGCGTTTAGCCAAGCCATGCTGAAACTTCTGCAACGTCTGCTGGGCTGGCCGCGCAAGCCCCCGGACACGCCTGCTGCCGCACAAGGCAACGAGACGAAGAACTCGGATGACTTCGCTCGCCTGGACAGAGCCGTACCGCTGCAGACCGCCGACGACAAACAAAGCTCCTTTGTCCGCCGCGAAGCGATTCTTGATCGCGCTGAAAAGATCGCCGGTTATGAATTTTCTCTGCTGACGACGCTGAAGGCCAGGCTGCACCGGCGCGGCGGCATGGCCAAGCGCGCCTATGATGCTGCGCTTCTTACCCGCCTTGCCGGTGTCAGCTCATTGCTTGGGCACCGCCTGGCGTTTGTCAGCCTTTCAGTCGAGTCTCTGAACAATGCGCTGATCGACCAGCTGCCGCCGCAGAATACCGTGCTGGTCATCGAAGTGGCACAGCAGATGACGGACTGGAACGCCGTTGGCATCCGGCTTGCCGAACTCAAGCAGATCGGATTTTTTCTGGGTTTGATGATTCATGACGTTGCTGACACCGATTGCCCGCTGATCGATCTCGACTTCATTCAGATCGACGTCACGGCGTTCGACGGCATTGATCTGAAGTCCCTGGCCGCCGGGTTAAGAAAAAAGCACCGCGCCGGAACATCGCCATCCCGCCTGGTTGCACGCGATGTGCAAAGTCACGACGATTTTCAGTTCTGCGTCAAATGCGGTTTCGACCTGTTTCAGGGGCCTTTTGTTACCAGTCGCGAGAGTTTCAACGCCACCGGCGGCGGCATCAATCGCATCGCCGTGCTGCCGATTCTGAACATGGTGCGCAGCGACAAGAGTTTTGCCTTGATTGCCGACCAGCTCAAGAATGAACCGACCTTGTCCTATAAATTGCTGCGCTATCTCAACTCGCCCGCCATGGGCTTGCAGCAACCCATCGATAACCTGACCCAGGCGCTGGTGCTCATCGGGCGTGAAAAGTTCTACCGCTGGATGTCTTTGCTGCTGTTCGATTTTGCCAACCCGAGTTATCGCGAACGCTCGCTTGCCGAACGTGCCCTGGTGCGAGGCCGCACGCTTGAACTGCTTTCAGGCAAGGGGCATATCCCCAATGCCAAAGATCATCTGTTCCTGATCGGACTGTTTTCGCTGCTCGATATTGCACTTGGCCGGCCGCTGCCCGAGTTGCTCAAGCAAGCCACGTTGCCCGACGTCGTTCGCGACGCCCTGCTTGGAAGCCCCGGCACCCATGCCGACGCCCTGGCATTGGCCGTTCTCGGTGAAGCCGATGCCAGCACGTCGCCGGAGCAGATGGCGCAGGCCCTTGAACGCTGCGGCATCGATGACACGGCCTATACGGCGGCGGCTGCACAGGCCCTGGTATGGGCAAACCAGGCCCTGGGTGACGCGGGCTAAAGTCCAGCCCGGACAGGTCGTAAATAGAAGAGTTGAACTTTGCACAACATCCGGATGCCATGAACGAACCCCTTCCGCTATCTGCTGAGCTTTCCCGGGCCTGGATTGAACGGCAACCGGTAGTCGGCCGGGATGGCGATACGTTCGGCTACGAATTGCGCCAGCATACCTCGGGGATTCAGGACTCGACCGAGCCCCTGGCGGGCAGCGCGGCTGTTCTGGCACATCTGCTGGGTGACCTGGATGACGCCTGGCTGCCGGACGGCAAGCGGATTTTTCTGCAAGTGGACATCTCCTTGCTCGCCGACGCGGATTTTCTTGAGTTGCTGCCGGACGGCCGGATGGTGCTTGATCTTTCCGGGGAGCTGAGCCCCGATCCTGCCGTGCGGGAAGCCATGCTGCTGGCCTGCGACAGTCTGCGCCGCCGGCATATCGGTCTATGTATCGACGACTGGAATCTGATTGATGCCAGCCCCGAATTGCTGGTGCGTGCCGAGTTCGTCAAGCTCGATCTGTCCAGCCTGGATCCCTTCGTTTTCTACCAGCGCTATGCCCAGCTCAAGGACCAACCGGTGCGCTGCATTGCGCGAGGGGTAAGCGACAGCAGGCAGTACCGCTTTTGTCGGGACGCCGGATTCAACCTGTTTCAGGGCTACTTCTTTACCCGACCGGAAATCGTGCCCGGCCGCGAACCGGGTGCCGGTCTGGCGCAACTGGTGCAGATTTTTGATCTTGTGGGTGCCCAGGCATCGCCCAAAAAAATTGAAGAGGCATTCAAACACGATCCCACCTTGATGCTGAAGTTTCTCGGCTACATCAACTCGGCCGGCATGGGGATGGTACGCAAGGTCACCAGCGTCGCGCATGCGGTGCAGATCCTCGGCTACAAGCAACTCTATCGCTGGGTGGCTCTGTTGCTCTATACCGCAGGCAAGGGCGAAACACCTGCGGCGTTAATGAAGACGGTGCTATGCCGCAGCCGGCTGATCGAGTTGCTGGGGCGCGATGTCGTTCCCAGGCATGAACAGGACAACCTGTTTGTGGTCGGAATGGTATCGCTGCTGGACGTGGTGTTCGGCCGTCCGCTGATCGAGGTGCTGGCGCGGCTGCCGCTGCCCGAAGTGGTGCTGCAAGCAGTGCTGGACCGCCAGGGCACGCTGGGCATGTTGTTGATGCTGGCCGAGGCGCTCGAGGCGGGGGAAGTTAAGCAGGTTGTCAGCCTGGCGACAACACTGGGCCTGGACGCCGCTCAGATCAATCAGGCGCAGTGGGATGCCCTGCGTTGGGCCGAGAAGCTGGCTACTCCCGGGTAAAGATCAGCGCTTCCGCTCTCAGCCCTCGATGGCTTCGACCATCAATTCGGCGATGTCGAATACCTTGCGTTCCTCGCTGTGCTTGCTGGCGCTGGAAGTCAGCATCAGCTGGCAGAAGGAACAGGCCGTGGCGACGCGCTCGGCGCCGGTAGCCAGGGCTTCTTCGATGCGCACGTCGCTGATGCGCGCCGTGCCGCCCTGACCGCCCCAGTAATTGCCGCCGCCGGCGCCGCAGCAGAAGCCGTCCTTGCCGCTGCGCGGCATTTCGACCAGTTGTCCGAGCGCGCTGACGACGCGGCGCCCCGGCTCGACGATGTCGTTGTGGCGCGCCAGATAGCAGGGATCGTGGAAGGTGATCTTGCGCTGCGACGCCCTGGGCAGGAGCTTGCCCTCGCTCACCAGGCGGTCGATGAAGACAGCATGGGAAATGGTCTCCCAGTTGCCGCCGAGCTGCGGGTAGTAGCGTTCGAAACTGTTGAAGCAATGGGCGCAGACGGTGATCACCTTGCGCACCTCGAGTTCGCGGAACTCCTCGATGTTGGCCTGGGCCATGTCCACGAACTGCATCTCGTTGCCCATCATCTTGGCCGGATCGCCGGTGCAGTGCGGGCCTTCGAGGATGCCGTAGGAGATCCCCGCCAGTTCGAGCAGGCGCACCATGGCACGCGCCGCACGCTGGGCCTGCTCCTCGTAGGCGACCGAGCAGCCGATCCAGAGCAGGTACTCGGTCTTGCCCGCCTCGAACAGCGGCACGTCGAGCCCCTGCTGCCAGTCGTCTGGATTGGCCGCGGTGCCGAAGAAGGGATGGCCGCGCTTCTCCAGGTTGGCGTTGGCGGCGGCCATGGTCTCGGGCATTTCCGAGCGGCTCATGACGAAATGACGACGGAATTCCAAGACGACTTCCGCCGGGTTGTTGGACACCGGGCACTCTTCGACGCAGGCGGCGCAACTGGTGCAGTTGAAGATCGCCTCCATGCCCAGTTCATCGATCAGCCCCTCGTCCTGCGCGCGGCCCTGAGCCAGGTACTCGGCGCAGGTCAGCATGATCTTCTTCGGCGACAGCGGCTTGCCGGTCTGCGCCGCCGGACAGGCCTCGTGGCAGCGTCCGCACCAGAGGCAGGCGGAAAAATCGAGCAGGCTCTTCTGGCTCAGGTCGGCGAGCTTGCTTGCCCCCAGGCGCAGGTCCTCGCCTTCCGGCAACTCCGCCTCGAAGTCGATGGCAGGCAGGGTGATCCCCGGGCGCCGTGGCGCCAATGCCGAATTCACCGGCCCCAGCACGATGTGCGACATGGGGGTATGGGCGACGAGGGCGATGAAAGCCAGGGTGAGCAGCCCGTGCAGCCACCACCACGGCACGAAAGCGGGCAAGACCACATTCACCTGGCTGCCGACCAGACCGAATGTCACGGCCAGCAGCAGCAGGATATTCATGCCGGTAAAGCCGGGACGCGCTTTCCCCGCGGTGAGTCGCTCCGGCGGGAAAAAGCGGCGCAGCAACATGAACACGACACCGGCGAGCATCATGATCGCGGCCAGTTCCCGTCCGTAGTCGAGGAACCACAGACCGAAATCGATCACGTCGCCGAGGTAGGGGACGTACTGGGCGTGGGCGAAAAGCTCCAGCACGGCACCGAGCACCAGCAGCAGGTGCGCGATGCCGGAGGCCGGCCGCTTGAACAGGCGCGACAGCAGCAGGCCGCGCTTCAGCAAGGCGTCGCCGTTGATTTCCGCCGGCAGCGGCACGGCGCCCAGCGCGATTTGCCGGCGGATGCGGCGCAGCCCCACGGTCAGGCTGGCTGCGACCAGCAGCACCACCACCAACATGACCGCGTACTTCATGGCCGCCTACCTAGCGCTTGAGTATTGCCGCCGTGGCATTGCCGCCGAGGCCGTTGGTCTGGCACAGGCCGACCTTGGCACCGGGAACCTGGCGCCCGCCCGACTGGCCGCGCAACTGCCAGGTCAGTTCGGCGATCTGCCAGACGCCCATGGCGGTGGTGGCCTCGCCGAAGGAGACGAAGCCGCCCGAGGGATTGATCGGCATGCGGCCCGTCGGCGCGTACTCGCCGGCATCCAGCAGGCGCTCGGCTTCGCCCGGCGCGCACAGACCCCACTCCTCCGGATAAGCCAGTTCGTAAAAGCAGCAATTATCCTGAAGCTCGGTAAAGCTGACATCCTTGGGACCGATGCCGGCCTGCTCGAAGGCCTTCAGCACCACAGCCTTCGACTCGGTATGGAAACTCGGGCCTGCGGGCACCGGACCGGACAGGCCGCGCGGCAAGGCATCGGAGAAGTCCACCGTGGCCACGGCACTGGTCGCGACCATGACCGGATTGGCCGAAAACTGTCGCGCCTTTTCCTTGGAGCAGATCACCACGGCCGCCGCGCCATTGGACACCGGGCAGATCTCGAACAGGCGCAGGGGATTGCTGACATAGGGCGAGGCCAGCACTTCCGCCAGCGACACTTCCTTCTGGAAGCGGGCAAAGGGATTGTGTACGGAAATCTTGCGCGCCTTGACCACCACCTTGGCGTACTGCTCCTCGGTCGTGCCGTAGTCGAACATGCGGCGCCGCGCCAGGGTAGACCAGAAGGACGGCCCGGGCATGCCGACGCAGCGCTGGCGCAGAAATTCGGGATCGTTGGGATCTTCCAGGCCGGAGGTCTGGATCATGCCCTTGGGCATCACTTCGCCGCCCACCACCAGCACCATGTCATAGATGCCGCCGGCCACCATCGAATAGCCGACATTGAAGGCATTGCCGCCGGCGGCGCAACCCGCCGACATGTTATAGACGGGAATACCGGTGGAGCCCATGTCCTCGACAACGTCGTTGCCATTCAACCCCCAGCCCTTGCCCCCGGAAAAACGGGAACTGGCGGCAGTCACGGCGCCGATCTGGCTCCAGGACACACCGGCATCCTTCAGGGCCATATCGACGGCATGGCGGCACAACTGGGTAACGGACTTGGTGCCGACGATATCGTCCCCGGTTTTGCCGAAGCGATGGACACCTACTCCCAGAACAGCAACTTCTTGCATTTGTATTCTCCTCGCCGCCTCAGACCAGTTTGAATTTCCAGGAGGTGTAAGCCTTGTCGTCCTCGTGATAGACGGGGGCGATCACCAGTTCCACCTTGGCGCCGACCTGGACTTTTTCCAGGGGATCCACCAGCTGGCCGACGATGCGCAGACCATTTTCCATATCGATCACGCCGATCACATAGGGCTTGAAAGGCTTGTCGAACTTGTGCGGCGGCGGCGGCGGGAAATCCGCCACCGAGTAGCTCCAGATCACGCCCTTGCCGCCGAACGCCGCATCTTCCATCTTCGATTCGGTGCAGCGCGGATTGTGGCAGGCCGAGGCCTTGGGGAAGTAGGGCGTGTTGCAGGTGACGCAGCGGTTGCCAAGCACCCGGGCGCCGCCTTCTTCCGTAAACAGCCCCGGTACGCAGGGCGAGCTTTGCTGACTCATTCCTCTCTCCTCAGGCCGCAGCGGCCTTGATCAATTCGGGCAATACCTGCAGGCAGTCGCCGACGATGCCGTAGCGCGCGTAGCGGAAAATCGCCGCATCGGCATCCTTGTTGATGGCGACGATGGTCTTCGCCGCGGAACAGCCGGCCATGTGCTGGCTGGCGCCGGAAATGCCCGCTGCGACGTAAAGACCGGGGCGCGTGATCTTGCCGGTGAGTCCCACCTGGCGCGAGGAATCGACCCAGCCGTCATCGACCAGGGGGCGCGATGCCGCCCACATGCCGCCGAGCTGGTCGGCCAGTTGCTTGACCAGGTCGAGATTCTGCGCGCTGCCCAGACCGCGGCCGCCGGCGACGACGATCTCGGCATCCTCCAGGCGCGGCCCCTCGGCCTTGGGCGAGGCGACGACACGGAAACGTTCCGCCACCGCGGCGAGATCGACACTGATCGAATTCTTCCGCGCCGGCACGGGCTGCGCCACTTCCTCGGCGCGCAGCGAGGTCGTCACCACGGCGATGATATTCACCGCAGCCGCCATGTGATAGACCACATGCGTGTCGCCGCCGAAGGCGGTCGCCGTGACGTCCATGCCGTCACCGCTCTTCGCCACGGCGAAGGCGTTCATCACCACCGGTACGCCGAGACGGCCGGCGAGCAGGGGCACGACGGTTCGCGCTGCGGTGTTCTGGTTGAAAATCAGCGTCTGCGGCGCGCGCTGCGCGCAATACTGGCTGAGGGCGGCGACCACGGCGTCATTGCCGTAAGCGGCAAGTTTTGCATCGCTGATCACATCCAGCACGGCCACGCCGTAACGCGCGGCGGTCTCTTCGGCAGCGGCGGCGACCCCGCCGATCACCAGCCAGCTCAGCTCGGCAGCCGATTCCGCGGCCAGCTTGCGCGCCAGGGTCAGGCCCTCGACGCCACCGCCTTCAAGCGCATCGCCCCAGGAACAAAATACAACGCTCATGTCTGTCTATCCTCCATGGATGTCACCTGCTCGCGGCGATTCATTTGCCGAACTCCTGACGCACGACGCGGCGCAACAGCTTGCCCGTCTCGTTGTAGGGCAATTCCGCCTGGAAATTGATGGCCGCCGGCACCCGCGAGGAGCGCAGCCGGGTCTTGACCCAGTCCTGCAGTTCGCTCACGGTGACCCCGGCCTTGTCCTTGAGCACGATGGCGGCTGCCACGGCTTCGCCCCATTGCGCATCGGCAATGGCCACCACGGCAACATCGGCCACCGCCGGATGCTCCAGCAGCACATCTTCGATCTCGCCCGGGGAGATGTTCTCGCCGCCCCGCACAATGACGTCATCATCACGCCCCTCGAGAAAGAGGAAGCCTTCGGCGTCGAGCGAACCGCGATCCCTGGTCGGAAACCAGCCCTCGGCGTCGAGCTGGCTGCCCGACCCGTGGTATTCGCCGGCAACCTGTCCGCCGCGGACAAAGATCAGACCGGACTGGTCGGCGCCGAGAACATTGCCATCGTCATCGCGGATCTCCATCTCGATGGCGGGAAGCGGCCGCCCCACGCTGCCCAGACGCCGCCGTACTGCGGGATCGCTGCTGCCGGCCGCCGCGCGATGCTCGTCCGGCCCGAGCAGGGCAATGGTGGAACTGGTTTCGGTCAGGCCGTAGGCATTGGTAAAGTCGGCCTGCGGCCAGAGGCGAAGCGCTTTCTCGATCACCGGCAAGGGCATCTTGCCGCCGCCGTAGGCAATGGCGCGCAAGGCCGGCAGTGCGGCCGCGGCACCGCTCTCGACTTCCTCGACGACGCGCGCCAGCATGGTCGGCACCAGGAAGACGTTGCTGACGTTTTCCTCGCGGCACAGGCGCAGCCACTCGCGCGCCTCGAAATTCGGCATTTGCACCATGCGCCGGCAGGCGTAGGTGGAACTCAGCACCGCCGAAATGCCGGCAATGTGATACGGCGGCACGGTCACCAGGATGGCGTCTTCCTCGGCGGCCGAGCCGAACTCCACCGTACCGAGAATGTAGGACATCAGGTTTTCGTGACGCAGCAAAGCCGCTTTCGGCTTGCCGGTGGTGCCGCTGGTGAATAGCTGGATGGCGACGTCGCCGGGTTCGCCATCGGCCGTCATGACGGCGGCGGGCGCAGCGCGGCAGGCGGCGAGGAAGTCAGCGGTGAGCACCGGCTGCACGGCAGCGGGCAGCGTCAATGGTTTGGCGTACTCGGCGCCGATGATCAGCAGCGCCGGGGCAATGCGTTCCAGCAGGGCTTCCATCTCCTGCGCCGTCAGGCGGTAGTTGATCGGCACATACGGCACGCCGGCGTAGGCCGCGGCAAAAATGGCGACCGGTACGGCAACGCTGCTGATGTCGATCAGACCCAGGTAACCGCAGCCGCTGGCAGTGATCTTTGCCGCCGCCGCCCAGGACGCCCGCTGCAGTTCGGCGTAGGTCAGGGATTCGCCGCCCGACTTGACGGCAACGCGGTCGGGGTAAGTCTCCGCCGCCATTTCCAACAGCATGACCAGATTCATGGTCCGCCTTCTCTCAGTCGGACGAAGGAAGCGCCTTCGCCTGCTTCACCGTGAGGGCCTGACCGTTTGCCCGTATGGCACCCTTGCCGCCCTTGGTGCACAGCACTTCGATCGTGTCCGCGGCATCGACGTAGCGCTTGCCCACCAGGCAGCCGTTGTCTTCGGCCGCCGGCAGGGCCGCTGCCGCATCGCGCGTTGCCGCCATGGCGATCATGGGCTGACCGCCGCAGCTCAGCTGGCATTCGCCGGCCGGAACCTTGATCACCATGACTTCGGCATCGCATACGGCACTTTTCATGCGCGTGCCCGCTTTCAGCATATTCATGGACTTGCTCCCACTTAATCGAGTATGGGCCGGATTATGTTGGTCTGCACCGCTTCCGGCTTCGTCCGAGTGGACGATAACCACAACGGCAAAAAAAGCGGGCGCTGCAAGCGGCCTTGCGCTAGTCCCTCTGGACGATGCCCGCGAAACCCGCCACGATGAGAATCGAACAGGAATCAGGGATAGCCCGAATCACACTTTGACAGCGACAAGCCCATGAACAAACAACTCTCTTTGTCCCAAGTCGTTTCCCGGCTTGCCGATGGCATGACCGTGGGCATCGGCGGCTGGGGGCCGCGGCGCAAACCCATGGCCATCGTGCGCGAGATACTGCGCTCCGACCTGAAGGATCTGACCATCGTCGCCTATGGCGGCCCCGAGGTCGGCATGCTCTGCGCCGCCGGCAAGGTGAAGAAGCTGATTTTCGGCTTCGTCACCATGGATGCGCTGCCGCTGGAGCCCTATTTCCGCAAGGCGCGGGAGAGCGGCGGCCTGGAGGTCATGGAACTGGATGAAGGCATGTTCGAGTGGGGCCTGCGCGCCGCCGGCATGCGCCTGCCCTTCCTGCCGACACGCTGCGGCCTCGGCACCGACGTCGTCAGGCGCAATCCCGGATTGCAGATGATCACCTCGCCCTACCCTGACGGCGAAGTCCTGCTGGCGATGCCGGCGCTGAAACTGGATGTCGCGCTGCTGCACGTCGATGTCGCCGACAAGCTCGGCAACACCCTGATCACGGCCGCCGATCCGCTCTTCGACCACCTCTTCGCCCGTGCCGCCGATGCCTGCTACGTCAGCACCGAGAGGCTGGAAGACAAGTTTGCGCTCTCCGGCGACGAGGCGCGCTTGAACTATTTCGAGCGCTATCTGGTGAAGGGCGTGGTGCATGCGCCCGGCGGCGCCCACCCGACCTATTGCGGCAAGAACTACGGCTGGGACATGGACCATTTGAAGAAATACAACGCCAGCGCGACGGAAGAAGGCGGCTGGGACAAGTATTGCGAGGAATTCATCCGCTGCGGCGAGGAGCAGTACATCGCCCGCAACGGCGGCATGGAGCGCATCGGCAAGCTGCGCACACCCATATTCTGAGGTGACCGAGACATGACTCAAGCTACCGATTGCACCCTGGCCGAACTGATGATCGTCGCCTGCTCCGAAGCCTGGCGCGGCGACGGCGAACTGCTGGCCTCCGGCATCACCACCGTGCCGCGCCTCGGCGCCAGCCTGGCCAAGCTCACGCATACGCCGGAACTGCTGATGACCGACAGCGAAACCTATCTGGTCTCCGAGCCGGTGCCGCTCGGCCCGCGCGGCGACTACGTGCCCAGATTCGAAGGCTACATGAGCTTCGAGCGCGTCTTCGAATGTGTCTGGGGCGGCAAGCGCCATGCCATGATCGGGCCGACCCAGATCGACCGCTTCGGCCAGGCCAACCTGTCCTGCGTCGGCGGCGACTACGCCAAGCCGAAGTCGATGGTGCTGGGCGTGCGCGGCCTGCCCGGCAACAACATCAACCACCCGAATTCCTACTTCGTGCCCAATCACGGCCCGCGCGTCTTCGTCGCCAACGAGGTGGACATGGTCTCCGGCCCCGGTTACAACCCGGCGCGCTTCGAGCCCGGCATGAAGAACGACTTCATCGACCTGCGCCTCATCGTCAGCGACCTCTGCGTCATGGACTTCAAGGGCCCGGACCATGCCATCCGCGTCAAGTCGCTGCACCCCGGCGTCAGCTTCGAGCAGGTCCAGGCGGCCACCGGATTCCCGCTGCTGAAGGCCGCTGACATGGGCGAAACGCCCCTGCCGAGCGCAGAACAGTTGGAGATCATCCGCCGCCTCGATCCGCACAACATGCGTGGTGCCGTGATCAAGGGCAACCCGCCCGTCATCCGCCCGGCCGGCGCATCATGAGCACGCCGGTGCTGGAAGGCTGGTTCAGCGACGCCGGCGGACAGGCGCATCTGATCGGCAGCCGCTGCTGCAAGTGCGGCACCTACTACTTTCCCAAGGCGGGCAATTTCTGCCGCAATCCCGATTGCGACGGTACCGAATTCGAGGATGCGCCGCTGTCGCGCAGCGGCAAGCTGTGGTCGTATACCAACGCCTCCTACCAGCCGCCCGCGCCCTACATCGCCGCGGAGCCCTTCATTCCCTTCGCCATCGCCGCCGTCGAACTCGAACGCGAGCGCATGGTGGTGCTCGGCCAGGTGATCAGCGGCGTCGGCGTCGACGCATTGCAGGTGGGCATGCCCATGGAACTGGTGATCGAGACCCTGTCGGTCGAAGCCGGCGGCGAAAAGACCGTGTGGAAATGGAAGCCTGTTGCGGAGCAAGGCTCATGAGCAGAGACATCGCCATCCTCGGCGTCGGCATGCACCCCTGGGGCAAATGGGGTCGCAACTTCGTCGAATACGGCGTCGCCGCGGCACGCGCCGCGCTGGCCGATGCCGGCGTCAAGTGGCGCGACATCCAATTCGTCTCCGGCGCGGCGACCATCCGCAACGGTTATCCCGGCTTTGTCGCCGGCGCCACCTTCGCCCAGGCCCTGGGCTGGCAGGGCGCAGCGATCAACACTTCCTACGCCGCCTGTGCCTCCGGCTCGCAAGCCCTGGCGGCGGCGCGCGCCGCCATCCTCGCCGGCAACGCCGAGGTCGCCCTGGTAGTCGGCGCCGACACCACGCCGAAAGGCTTCCTGGCGCCTGCCAAGGGCGAGCGTCCCGACGATCCGGACTGGGTGCGCTTTCGCATCGGCATTACCAACCCGACCTATTTCGCGCTGTATGCCCGCCGCCGCATGGCCCTCTATGGCGACACGCTGGAGGACTTCGCCGCGGTAAAGGTGAAGAACGCCGAGCACGGCTTCAGCAATCCCAACGCCCGCTACCGCAAGAAGTTCAGCGCCGCCGACGTCGCCGCCTCGGCCATGGTCGCCGATCCGCTGCGCCTGATGGACATCTGCGCCACCTCCGACGGCGGCGCCGCCCTCATCGTCTGCAGCCTCGACTACGCCAAACGCATGGGCAAGGCCAACGCACCGCGCATCGCCGCCATATCCACGGTAACGCCGAGCTTCGCCTCGGAAGTGCTGGAGATGCCCGACCTCGCCACCGACTCGGCCGTCGTTGCCGAGCCGCACCGCTATCGCGCCGCCCTGCCCGCCCGTGCCTACGAAGATGCCGGCATCGGCCCGGAGGACATCAATGTCGCCGAGGTCTATGACTTGTCGACGGCGCTGGAACTCGACTGGTACGAGGACCTGCAACTGTGCAAGCGCGGCGAAGGCGCCCTGCTGCTGCGTTCCGGCGCCACCCGCCTCGGCGGTCGCGTGCCGGTCAATCCTTCCGGCGGCCTGGCGTGCTTCGGCGAGGCCGTGCCGGCCCAGGCCCTGGCCCAGGTCTGCGAACTGGCCTGGCAGATGCGCGGCGAAGCCGGCGTACGCCAGGTGCCGGGCGCATCCGCCGGCATCACCGCCAACCAGGGCCTGTTCGGACACGGCTCCTCGGTCATCGTCAAGCGTTGAGGAATAATGATGAGTGATTTTCTGCATACCCCGGCCTGCGAAATGCTCGGCTGCCGTTACCCGATCATCCAGACCGCGATGGGCTGGGTCGCCGATGCCCGCATGGTGGCGGCAACCTGCAACGCCGGCGGCTTCGGCTTTCTCGCCGGCGCGGTCATGTCGCCGGCCGAAGTCGACGCGGCAATCGCCAAAACCAAGACCCTGACCGATCGCCCCTTCGGCCTGAACTTCCACATGTTCCAGCCCGGCGCCCAGCAAATCGTGGACCTCGCCATCAAGCATCGCGACCGCATCCGGGCCGTCAGCTACGGCCGCGGCCCGGACAAGAAGATCATCAAGCGCTTTCGTGACGCCGGCATCGTCTGCATGCCCACCGTCGGCGCCGTCAAGCACGCCGTCAAGGCCATCGAACTGGGCGCCGACCTGGTCACCGTGCAGGGTTCGGAGGGCGGCGGCCACACCGGCAGCGTACCCACCACCATTCTCCTGCCGCAGGTGCTGGACGCGGTCAAAGTCCCGGTGCTGGCGGCCGGCGGCTTCTACGACGGACGCGGACTGGCCGCAGCGCTGGCCTTCGGCGCCGCCGGCATCGCCATGGGCACGCGCTTCCTGATGACCGCCGAATCGCCGGTGCCGGCGACAACGCTGGCGCGCTACCTTGAGGCCAAGGATGCCGCAGGCATACGCGCATCGACCGCCCTCGACGGCATGCCGCAGCGCATGATCGACAACGAGTTCCTGCTCCACCTGGAAAACGCCGGCGCCTTGAGCCGCCTGATGCTCGCTCTGGGCAGTGCCTGGAAATTCAAGCAGCGCACCGGCATGAGCGTGGCCGACATGCTGAAGACCGCGCTGAAGGCGCTCAAGGACGAAGACATGGGCATGGCCCAGACCCTGATGGCGGCCAACGCGCCGGTGATCATCCAGCGCGCCATCGTCGAGGGCAAGCCGGCCGAGGGCGTGCTGCCCAGCGGCCAGGTTGCCGTTGCCATCAACCAGTTGCCGCCGGTGGCCGAAATGATCGCCGCCATGGTGGATACCGCGCGCGCCCGTGTCGCCGCGCTGGCTTAGGAGAATGACATGACAGAGGACAGAAAGCCCCCCTTCCGGACGGTCATCGAGTCCGGCATCGCCGAATTGATCATCGACAAACCTCCGGTCAATGCGCTGGACAGCGCCGAGTGGCACGCCCTGGCACGCGAAATCGATGCCCTCGGCAAGCAGCCCGAGGTACGCGTCATCGTCATCCGCGGCGAAGGTCGCGGCTTCTGCGCCGGCGTGGACATCAAGGAATTGAACAACCATCCCGACCGCATCGTCACCGTCAACGCCGGCAACTACGAAACCTTCCGCGCCGTGCATCGCAATCCCGTGCCGGTGATCGCAGCCGTGCATGGCTTCGTGCTCGGCGGCGGCATCGGCATCTGCGGCGCCGCCGACGTGGTGATCGCCTCCGAATGCGCCAGCTTCGGCCTGCCCGAGGTGGACCGCGGCGCCATGGGTGGCGCCGCCCACCTGTCGCGCATGTTCAGCGTGCAGAAGGTGCGCTACCTGTTCTTCACCGGCGAGATGATCTCGGCCGCCGAAGCCTACCGCCTCAACGCCATCGAGCGTGTGGTGAAGCGCGAGGACTTGCGTGCCGCGGCGATGGAGATCGCCGCCAAGATCGCCGCCAAGAGCCCGGCCATGATCCGCATCGCCAAGGAAGCGCTGAACGGCATCGAGGACGGCAACCTCGAAGACAAGTACCGCTGGGAGCAAGGCTTCACCCTGCAGGCCTACATGAGCCCGGATTCCGCCAAGACCCGCGAGGCCTTCGTCGCCAAGCGCGATGCCAAGTTCTAACGCTCATGATTGCTGAAGATCACCCGCTGGTGATGAAACATGCGAAAGGCCAATTAAAGGCCCGCCCCTCCCATCCGCTACGCGGCCCACGGCTGGCTTTGCACAGCCAGCCGGCTGCGGCGGCGCGACGCTTGCGTCGCGAATTCCCGCCTCGCCCCCTCGCGGGGAGGCTTTTAGTCAG
>CAINHS010000091.1 GCA_903848955.1 uncultured beta proteobacterium | reverse complement strand
GTGCAACAGTTCCAGGGCGACTTCGCGGTTGATGGCATTATCTTCCGCCAGAAGAATCCGCGAGCCGCCATGGTGCAAGCGCAACTCGGCTTCGGCATCATGTGTTCCGGTGTCTTTCATGACCGGCATGATTCCGCTGCCGCGCCTTAACCGGGCCGTAAACCAGAAGGTGCTTCCCTTGCCCGGTTCGCTCTCGACGCCGGCGTCGCCACCCATCAGTCGAGCCAGATGACGGGTGATGGCCAAACCAAGGCCGGTGCCGCCATATTTGCGTGTGGTCGAGACATCGGCCTGCTCGAAGGCGTGGAACAGGCTGGATATCTGCTCCGGCGTCAGGCCGATGCCGGTGTCCTCGACCTCGAAGCGCACCAGGATATCGTCGCCGCTGTCCTGCACGAGAATTGCGCGCAGACTGATGCAACCCTGTGCGGTGAACTTGATGGCATTGCCGGTGTAGTTGAGCAGCGCCTGTCGCAGCCGGGTCGGATCTCCGCTCAACCAGACCGGCACACCATCGGAATCCACTTCGATCGTCAGGCCCTTGGCGGCGGCCTGATCGGAAATCAGCGACCGGACATGGTCGAGGACCGCCCCCAGGGCAAAGTTGGTCCGTTCCAACTCGAGCTTGCCGGCCTCGATCTTGGAAATATCCAGAATGTCGTTGATGACCGACAGCAGGTGATTGCCGGCAGCGTCGATCTTTGCCAGCCGGTCGGCTTGTTCAGGCCTGGGTTCATTGCGGCGCAACAGGTGAGTAAGCCCGATGATGGCGTTCATCGGCGTGCGGATTTCATGGCTCATGTTGGCCAGGAAACTGCTCTTGGACTGGTTGGCAGCCTCCGCCGCGACCTTGGCGATCGACAGGGCCGTTGTTCGCTCCTCGACCAATTCCGCCAGGTGGCGGTCGTGCTGGCTGAGTGCGACTTCAGCAAGCTTGCGCGCCGTAATGTCAATCCGGTTGCCGACGATGAAACCACTGGGCGTCCGGTGCTCGACGATAAGCAACCAGCGCCCGTCGTCCAGAAGTTGCTCCAGATGGCTGCCGTCGGCCTGCTGGTGGATTCTGACGCGCTCCCGCACCCACTCGTCAATGCGTCCGGTCGCTTCCTTGTACTGCCCCCGTTCCGCCCCTTTGCGGGCAATTTCCTCGAAGCTGACGCCGGGGACAATGAGGTCGCGGCTGGTACTGTAGAACTCCAGATAGGCCTCGTTGCAGATCACCAGACGATCATTCTCGTCGAAGATGGTGAAGCCCTCGGCAAGGCCGCCGATGGATTCCCTGAACAAGCTGTTGGCATGATGGAGATCCCGTTCGACCTGCTTGCGCTCGGTAATGTCTCTGGCAATCTTGGCCACGCCGACGACCTTGCCCAAGCCGTCCAGAATGGGGCTGATGGCGGCGGATATGTCGATCAGCCGGCCATCCTTGCAGCGACGAACGGTTTCAAAGTGATTGATTCTCTCGCCGCTGGCGATGCGCGCAAGAATTGCGGGTTCCTCGTCCAGTCTATCCGGGGGGAAGAGCATCTGCATCGAACGGCCGATGGCTTCTTCGGCCGTGTAACCGAACATCCTCGCGGCGCCGGCATTCCAGCTGGTGATGATCCCGTCCAGGGTCTTGCCGATGACCGCATCGTCTGTCGAAGCCACGATGGCCTCGAATTTTCGCAGTTCCTGTTCGCGCTGACTCAGGGTTGCCGCCATGCCGTTGAAACTGCGCCCCAGGCTGGTCAGTTCGTCATTGCCGCCGACGGCGACCGGCGTTGCGTAATCGCCCGAGCCGATCCGGCTGGCGGCGCTTTCGACCAGCGCCAGGCGGCGCGAGACGAGACGCTCCATCAACATGCCCAACAGCAGGAGCAATGCCGCGTAGCCGATCAGGCGCGCGGCGAACCGGTCTTTCCAGCCCCGGTACTCGATGTCCCACAGCGGAGTCTCCGGAACCTTGATGCTCATGACGCCGCGCAGGTCGCCTACCTTGTACCGGTAGGCGCTGTCATAGGTGCTGGCGATGGATGCAGGAGCCTCCTCGCGCTCGCCGTGGCATTTGATGCAATAGGCTTCGATCCAGATCGGGGTGCTGTAATGGAGCAGTGTTTCCCCTTTGTCGCCGACAATCTCAACGACCCGGTCGATGGCCTTCGGATGTTCGCGGAAATAGGCGATCGAGTCGAGTTCGGACTTGTCGGCCCGGTTGTCCGGATTGCGGGGATTGTCGGAGACGTTGTTGAAGTAAAGACCGCTCTTGGTCCAGTTGGGGAAATCCGCGGAGATGCGGGACAAAGCATGCGCCGGCAGGAAACCGATCGTCTTGTTGTTGAGGGGCAGGCCGCTGTCCAGAAACTGCTTGTGATAAACGCGACGGGTTGCCATCAGCATGGCGCGGACATCATTGGCTTCCCGCTCCAGTTCGATGCGGACGCTGTCCTTGATGGTGCGGTAGCCCATGACGGCATCGGTTACCATGATCAGTGAAATGATCACTGCCGTTGCCAGCCAGATCTTGTGCTGTAGCTTCATTTCTTCAGCGACTCTTTTCCGTATACCAACTTCATCTCTTGCCCGGCGGTTGGCGGCGCATTGCAATCAGTCGCGCCTGAAACACGGGATGAGCCCGCGACACGCATTCAGACTCAGGCCTCCGCCACTCTCCCGCAATTGACCAAGGTCGCGAGTGCTCAGCGCCCGGCCGATACGCTTTAGTGGTCAGCATAAACTGTCAACGGTCATCTGACAACGGCATGTTCGATGTCCGGTCCGCGGCGACATACGTTGCGCCCGGGCACGGCATCTGTTCCCCGGCCAGGACCCGTCAGCATTCAATGAAGCGCTTCCCGGCTTCCTGAAGGGTAAAGACCCGCATCGCCTGACCAACGCCGCCAGGCAGCACAGACTAAGGCGGCCGGCCTTGCCCTGACGGATACTCCTGGTCCGAGAAGCTTACCGAGAGTCCGGGAAGCGCAATACCTGCAATTTCCGTTCGCCAGGTTTCTCCGCAGCGGACCACTTGCGCGGCTGTAACCGTGCCGGTGGTCACCATTTCATTCGCCTGCAACGGCATGTATTGCGGCTGCTTTGCGAGTACCGCAATCAAATGCGCGACTGCCGCCAATGGACTGCCGAGTACATTGCGTCCTTTACCCGCTGCGCGCATATCGCCATCACAGAACAGATCGATCGAAAAGGACTCCAGCGCGGCAACCAGATCGGGCTCGAGTCGGGCTACTGCCTGCGGCTCGCCCAGTAGCAGTGTTCCATGCAAACCACCATCGGCAATGGTGTCCGGGGCCTGAAACTTCCACCCGGGAAAATGCGACTGTACGATTTCGAAGCCGTGCGCGACCCAGTCAATGCATTCCAGTATGGCCGACAAATCTCCGGTGACCGGCGGCGCCGACCGAAAATGGAAGACGATCTCGGGCTCGATTTTCGGTTCGGCGAACCGGCCAAGACTGCACGTCGAATGCCGGCCGGACAAGTTAACGACGGTCTTGTCGTACATATGGCCCCATATGGGCTCCCGCACACCGTACAGAGACCACATCTCGGGGTTGGTGAAACCGATCTTGCGGCCGACCGGGACAAACCCTTCCGCGAGGCGGGCCTCATGGATCAAGTGTGAGACTTTGTAGGCTGATGAAATATCGAAAGCGCCTGGCTCCGATGTAAATGGCCTGATCTGCCGAACCTCGTCCTGGGCAGCCTTCATTTGAGCGGCGACGGAACGGATGTCGGCTTGAGTGTGCATGACTGTTATCCCGGTTGGCCTGCGCGCAGCGGCGCACTGTTCGCCTCCGTATCGTGCGCCGATCCGAATCGAAGAGCAAACGCGGGTATCCCGCCGCCGGCTGACAACCGCCCTGATGCGTTGCTGCGCAAAGTACGGGGATAAATTGATGGCGGTCAATGTTTGGTGCACCGCAAACAGCCTACCCTTCCCCTGGAAAGATTCGAAGCAGATCCAGCAATTTGCTATCCAAGATGACCGATGTTGAATCCGGATTCCAAGCAGCAGGGAACTGCCGGGTATTGTCAGCTTCTTTCATCTTTTCTTGACAAAGGGAAACCATGAAATCTCTATTAATAATGACGTTGGCGTTTTGGACATTCACCGGCGAGGCACTGGCCAACGGAGCCCAGCTTTTCAGGGACAAGGCGTGTTGGACCTGCCATGGCAAAGATGGCAAGACACCGCTATTGCCGGTTTATCCGAAGATCGCCGGTCAGAACGCACCGTATGTCGAAAAACAGATTCAGGACATCAAGAGCGGCGCCAGAGGCAATGCCAATTCGGCTGCCATGCAGGGCATATTGCCCCTTGTTAGCAATGATGAAATCAAGGAACTTGCCGAATTCATCTCCAAATTGAAGCCATAGAAGAGCCTGCTTGTCCGGATTTCGCAATGACCGTTGTCATGATCGACAGGACTCAAGCCGCGGCAATAAATCGAGAAATAAAGAACTGGCCCAGATCCCCGGAAAGGATAAATAAATGAAAAAAGTACATACCCTCGCCATTGTCATGTCACTGGCTGGCTCCATGGCATCAGGCGCAGCGCAGTTGGAGCAGGCGGACAGATTTTGTGTCAGCCAATACAACCAGTGCCTGGCATCGACCGCCACTCCGGTCGCGAAAGGAGAAGAAACAAAAAGCAGCGGCGCAGCCTGGAACGGCAAGGACGGCGACAAGGTCGCAGCCCTTAAACTGAAAGGTGACCTTGCTCGCGGCAAGAAATCCTACGAGATCTGTGCCGGATGCCATCTCACTACCGGGTCGGGCCTGCCGAAAATCAATCTTCCGCAGATTGCCGGTCAGCACACTAGCGTCATAATCAAGCAACTGTCGGATTTGCGCGCCGGAATCCGCTATGCGCCGACAATGGAGCCATTCGCCTTGACGCGCAAGGGGCCCCAGGAACTGGCCGATCTGGCCGCCTATATCGGATCGCTGTGTATTCCGGCGGAACACGGACGGTACGAAGCGGCGGACGCGAGCCAGAAAATCGCAGAGGGAAAAGCGCTCTATGTGGAAAAGTGCGAAGCTTGTCATGGCGCTAAAGGTGACGGCGACAAAGCGAAGTTTTATCCAATGCTTGCCGGACAACACTACCAATATCTGACGCGACAGTTGATCGAAATTCGCGATGGTACGCGCCGCAATTCGGATCCCGACATGGTCAAAGCGCTTAAGAAATTCAGCGACAATGATCGCGTCGCGGTGTCCGCTTACGTCGCCAGCCTGAACGGCTCAGGCAAGACGTGTCAGTAATATTGGCGCGGGTGATCGGTCCTGACAAGCGTCCGCAATAGTGAGGCCGCGCAGTGGCTGCCGGTGGCGGGGGCTGTTACGCCACCGGAATCAAAGCCTGCCCGCAGGAATGGCCGGGCCACACTGATTCCGGCCTGCTGACAAGCGCATAGCCAGCGGCCGGTCCGCTTAGGAAGCCGTAAGCCGAGCTTGCTGCCAGGGGCTGACAGGAGTAACCCGAAGTTGACCCTCCGCCTATTCCTGAGTAAGCAGTCAGGTGCGCTACGACTTCGCAGCAGACAAGGGAAGATTGGACTATATTGCCCATTGGCATGGAGGGGTGTTCCATGAATAGGCGAGATACTTTTCTTGCAGTGCTTGCGCTTGCCGCCGTCTCGCTTGCCGCGATGGCGCAACCGGTGGCCGGAGTACCACGCGTCGGCTTTCTCGCCAACGGGTCCGCAAAAGCATCGCCAAGCGTTGATGCCTTCCGCAAAGGGCTGCGCGATCTAGGCTACATAGAGGGCGAAAACATCGCACTTGAGATACGGTGGGCTGCGGGACGCTTCGAGAGCATGCCGGAACTTGCTCTGGAACTGGTTCGCTGGCGGCCCGATCTCTTGGTAGCCGTTGTTCCTCAGGGGCTCCGGGCAGTGCGCGCTGCAACAAAGTCGATTCCGGTCGTCGTTATCGCCTGCGATCCGGCGGAATCGGTCGTGGAGAACATCGCCCGCCCTAGCGGAAATATCACCGGGGTCACCTGCATGGCGTCCGACCTTACGCCGAAGCGATTGCAACTACTGAAGGAAGCCGCGCCCAAGATTCACCGGGTGGCGGTGCTTTACAACTCCTTCGACCCGAACAAGGCCGAAGAAGTACGGCAGATGCATGACGTGGCGCGCACGTTGGGGCTCAGCCTTCTGCCAGTCGAGATCCGCGACGCAGGTGCGATCGAAAGTGCTTTGGCGGGCGCGGTCCGGGCGCGGGCGGACGCCCTGCTGGTTCTGAACGATCCGCTCCTGTATCAGGCACGCCGGAGTATCGTTGAACTCGCGGCGAAGCACAGGCTGCCGGCCACCTACGCCTTCAGGGAGTATGTAGAGGCTGGAGGCCTGATGTCTTACGGTACGATGCAGAATGATCTCTTCAGGCGTGCTGCCTCCCATGTGAGCAAGGTCCTCAAGGGTGCGAAGCCCGCCGAACTGCCCGTGGAACAGGCTACGCTTTTCGAACTGGTGGTTAATCTGAAAACCGCCAGGGCGATGGGCCTCGCGATTTCTCCAACATTTCTCATGCGCGCCGACAGCGTAATTGAATGAAGCGCACTGATTGGCAAGGAACGCGAATTCGGCTGACGGTGTCGGTCATGCAGGAACTCATATTGCGTGCGAACGAAGTGATCGAGTGAAGTACCGCTGGCTTCTCTTCCCAAAATACGCGACGCTTATCATCTCGCTCGTCGCCGGCATGTTGGTCGCAAGCAGCGTTTTCAGCATCCTGTTCTCGTACCGCGAAACGCAAGAGCATCTGGCGACGTTACAAAATGAAAAAGCGGGAGGTGCCGCGGCGCGTATCGAGCAATACATCCTCGATATTGAACGGCAGATCGGCTGGACGGCACTACCCGGAGGAGATGACGATCGGGATCGGATGGAGCGGCGACGTATCGAATATCTCAAACTCTTGCGCCAGGTACCGGCTATCACGGAAGTTGCATGGATTGACGCCAGCGGACGGGAGCAGTTGCACGTATCCAGACTCACAATGGATCGGCAACGTAGCGGCATCGACCTGTCAAGGCAGGAAAAATTCGTGCAGGCGAGCGCGGGAAAAACTCACTATGGGACTGTCCATTTTCTCAAAGATACGGAACCTTACATGACGATTTCCCGGCCGGCGCAAGGTGGCGGCGTTACAGCGGCGGAGGTCAACCTTAAATTTGTCTGGGATGTGGTGTCACGAATCAAAGTCGGCAAAGCCGGCCTGGCCTATGTAGTCGACGCCGGTGGTTCGCTGATTGCTCATCCTGACATCAGCCTGGTGCTGAAAAAGTCCAACCTCATGACGCTGCCTCAAGTATCCACGATGAGCAAAGAGCCTGGCGCATCGATCGGAAGGGATCGATTCGATCAGGAGGTGCTCTCGGCCCATGCGCCGATCCCGACCCTCAACTGGATGGTATTTGTCGAGACGCCGCGTAGTGAAATGTTTGAAGCACTGTATGCACCGATGCTGCGCGCCGCTTTGCTACTCATCGCGGGTCTCGTAATCTCGATTGTCGCCGCCTACTTGTTGGTACGGGCTCTGGTGCGCCCGCTGTTGGCTTTGCAAGAAGGCGCCGCGCGAATCGGTGCCGGTGAATTTGATCGTCGGATCGAAATGAATACCGGTGACGAACTGGATGATCTTGCGGGGCAATTCAACCAGATGGGAGCCGACCTGAAGGCGTCCTATGCGGGCCTCGAACGCAAGGTTGCCGAACGCACTCTTGAACTTCAGCACGAACAGCTTCGTACCAAAGAACTGTTGCACAACATACTCCCGGTCGAAATCGCTGAAGAGCTATCAGCGACCGGAGGCGCCCGCTCGGCCCGGCATGAGTCGGTGACCATCCTTTTCACGGACTTCAGCGGTTTCACACAGGCGGTCTCAACCATGCCCGCTGACCGGATGGTGGCGGAACTTAATGAGATATTCGCAGCGTTCGATGACATTACGGACGAATGCGGAGTAGAGAAAATAAAGACTATTGGAGACGCGTACATGGCCGCTGCCGGATTGCCAAGACCTTGTGCCGATCACGGACAACGTTGCATACGTGCCGGACTTCGCATGGTTGCCTATCTTGAACACCGAAACCGATCAGCTGCCTTCAAGTGGTCGATTCGAGTCGGGGTTCATTCCGGTCCGGTGGTAGCGGGTGTGGTCGGCAAACGAAAGTATGCCTTTGATATTTGGGGCGATACTGTCAACGTGGCTTCGCGAATGGAAAGTGCCGGTGAAGTTGGCCGTGTAAATATTTCCGCCTATACCTATGATCTGATCCAGAAGGACTTTGAGTGCGAATATCGTGGCAAGGTGAGCGCCAAGGGCAAGGGCGAGATTGACATGTACTTTGTCAAGGAACCGAGAAGCGACTGACTGTGTTGGCCCGCGACTTCGCAACGTCGTGATTGAATCGGGATTTTCTGGGCCTTGGACCTGCCTGCCACCTGCATATGATTCTACCCATTGGCAATGCTGATCTGTCGCCGACACCGGCCGCTCAAAGTCCATGCAGATAGCATCGTCCATGACGGCACCCGTTCGCAGACGCCGGTCAGGCAAGAAACTTGGTCGGCGCCGGTTCAATCGCCGCTTACGGGTTCGCACTCTTGCGCACCGTCGGCTATGGAGGACCGTCTCGACTGACTCTTCCTTGCCGCCAAGAGCGAGGGAGATCAGTTCTAAAATCCATTCAGCAGCTCCGGGTGCCGGTCAAGAAGCCGACATGGGTTTGTCACCGCAGGTAGCAGACGAGCCTTACCCCTCTGGGCAATGCCGCATTACTCGCCCGTACTTGGCTCGCTGCGATGACAGCGGGTTTGGCAGCGGAAGCAGTAATAGTAGTTTCCGGTCATGAAGTTCTGCCATATCTCGCGCAACTGGAACCCGTCAATGGTTGTTCGGGCCCTCGCATCGCGGTCGAAGAGATCCGACATGAAGCCTTGGAATGTACGGAATCCGTAACGGAAGATGTGATCGCCGCACTTCTTCTTGTCAATCTTGCCACCGCCGGAAAGGGCTTGGGGCGGGCAGGACTTTACGCAATCCAGACAATGGTCGCAGACATCTTCAAACAACGGGCGGTCGGCTTCAAGCGGGGCATCGGTCGCCACGCCGCAAATGCGCACGGCTGAGCCGAAGTCACGCGTTACAAGCAGGCCGTTCTCTCCCCAGGAGCCAAGTCCTGCCTGAACGGCTGCATCCCTCCAATTGATTTCACCCCGCATGCCGTTCTTGGGAGCCTTCATGTCGATAGGAATGAAAGCCGGTACGGCTATCGCGGCGCGACCCAAATCCTCGATCTGCCTGGCTACCTTATGGGCGGCACGCTCGCACTCCTGATAGGTGTGGATCGTGTCGAACTGGCGAGCCTGGTTATTGTGACTGTCCAGCGCGGAAAGGCTGTGGCGCGTTACCACCACGACAATGCGCGTTGCTCCTGCAAGCAGCCTATGAAGACTTTCCGTCTGTTCAGGAATCAGGCCAGCGTCGACGATGCCAACCAGGTCGGCTCCATTGGCGAGAGCCGTCCTTTTGACCTGTTCGGTAAGTGGGATCACGATAGGCACCATTGTCTAGCGAGGCATGAACCTTCAAGGATAACCATTGTTCTCACTCAGGTGCGCAGATGCTGCTACTGCGGCCGTTCGGAACGCGGCTGAACCGCTCTCAGCCGCTGTGTGCTCAGCCGCTGTGCTGCTTCAGCGACCGCAGCAAAGTAGCATATAGAGTGTTCGGGTCAAACGGCTTGATGAGGAAGTCATCCATTCCTGCCCCGACACAACGTGCTTTGTCTTCGGCGAATGCGTTGGCGGTCATGGCGATGATCGGCGTGTGCCGGTATCCGGAAAGTTCCCGAATCATCCGCGTTGCCTCCAGCCCGTTTACGGCTGGCATCTGCATGTCCATCAAGATTGCTGCGTAGGCCGATTGCTGTGCCAAGGTAGCTGCCTCTGCGCCGTTTTCCGCCGTATCCACAATCAGTCCGACCGATTCCATCTGTATCCGGGCCACTTCCCTGCTGATCGGCTCGTCGTCAACCACCAGGATCCTCTTGCCGGTGTGGTATTTCCGGATAAGCAACTCGACATCAGGGTCTTGCTCCGCTGGCCTGGTCTCTGCCTCCACACCTTTATGCAGCCTCGCGGTAAACCAGAACGTGCTGCCAACCCCTGGCGTGCTTTCCACTCCGGTATCGCCGCCCATCAATTGAGCGAGGCGCCTGGAAATGGTCAGTCCGAGGCCGGTTCCCCCATATCTTCGGCTCATGGTGTCATCTGCCTGAGTGAATGCGTGGAACAGCCTGGCCTGCTCTTCCGGGCCGATGCCGATACCGTGATCGATGACCTCGATCCGCAGCAAAACGCTATGGCTGTCTTGCTCCACGACGCCGGCACGGACGGTGATCTGCCCGGTTTCAGAGAACTTGATGGCGTTGCCGGTGTAATTGATCAGGATCTGCTTCAGGCGCATGGCATCGCCGCACAACGAGTCGTCCAATGCGGGATCAACTTCGTACGCGAGGCTTAGTCCTTTGGCCCGGGCCCCGTCGTTCTGAATCTGGAAGGTGTCCTTGACCACCTGAGCGAGAGAGAAGTTCTTTTCTTCCAGTGTCAGCCGTTCGGCTTCGATCTTGGACATGTCAAGGACGTTGTTGATCACGGAGAGCATATGCTGGGCCGCTACCTGGCTCTTGTTGAGCTGATCGATCTGCCTGGGATCAGTTGCCCGGCGCAGCGCCAGATCGGTCATGCCCATGATGCCGCTCATGGGTGTGCGCAGTTCATGGCTCATGTTGGCAAGGAATATGCTCTTGGCACGGTTGGCGGCCTCGGCCGCATCACGGGCGGCGGCGAGTGCCGCGGTACGGGCGAAGACAAGTTCTTCGAGTCGATGACGGTGCTGTTCGAGTTCGATAGATGCTTCTTTCTGCGCCGTAATGTCTACACAGAAACCGATGTAGCCGAGAAATTCCCCCTTGCTGTCGTAGCGGGGAACGCCGTCATCCCGTATCCACCGGCAGGAGCCATCCGCATGACGCATCCGGTACTCCATGCTCAAAGGTTTGCGTTGATCGAACGCAGTGTTGTAGATTTTGCCGCAGCGATCCAGATCATCAGGATGTACGCCGTCCATCCAACCGAATCCCAGTTCCTGTTCCAGCGAACGTCCGGTGAATCGCAGCCAGGGTTCGTTCACGTAATCGCACTTCTTGTCGAGACCTGTTGTCCAGATCAGCATGGATCCGCCGTCGGCGAGCGTGCGGTAATGCTGCTCGCTATCGAGCAACACTCTTTCGTTGCGCTTGCGCTCGGTAATGTCACGCACAATAGCGCAGTTGCGCTCGTCATCGCCGAAGCGCACGTAATTCGCCACCACCTCAACCGGAAACGTGCTGCCGTCCTTCCTGCGCTGCACCGACTCGAGCGTGATAGTGCCTTTCCGCCTCAACTCGGCGAAATGACCGGGCCATACAGATTGATCGTAGTAGAGGTCTATATCGGCCACGGACAGGGTGAGAAGTTCCTCGCTGCTATAGCCAAGTGAGCGGCATGCGGCCGCATTGACATCGATGATCCGCGCATCGGATGTAGTCCAGAATATCGCATCCGACGCGACTTCAACGCTGGTGCGGGTGAAGCGTAAAGCCTCTTCCAGGCGCTTGCGTTCAGTGAGGTCAATGTCCAGGCAGAACATTTCCGGCGCTTGCCCGGGAAGGCGCACATAGGCATGGCTTGAAAACACCTCGACCCGCGAACCATCCTTGCGCATCAGGGAGAGTTCGCCAGCCGGAATCGGCTGTCCGCTGCTGAACATTTGCCGCATCGCTTGCCGGACGCCGGAACGCATTTCCGGCGGGATGACGAGTTCGACCAGATTGCGCCCAATCGCCTCCTCGGCACGGTAGCCGTAAAGCCGTTCCGAAGCGGAATTCCAATAGTTGGTTGTGCCATCCTCGGCATAGCCCTGCACCGCCACGGCGGGAACTGAACGCAGCAGTTCACAAAAGCGCGTTTCGCTTGCTTGCAGCACTGCATTCAAGCGACGCTCTTCAGCGTACCTGCTGCGAAACACTTGCAGCAGGAACAAGGTCATCAAGGTACTGATCGAAAGGACGATGGCGTGGGCCACTGCCACGGCTACCGGGGGCGCAGGGATTACGCCGCCGATTGCCCCGGAATGCTGCCCGAAGGCCATCACGAAAACAGCCAGGAAACTCGCTGCAAACAGACCCAGGCAATAGCGGGTGCCAAGCAACCAACCGGCAAACAATATGTTCACCGGATAGGCGAGCAGGATCGGGCTACGCACCCCTTCACCGGCAACGCTCGCATAGGTCGCCAGCATCCAGCTGCCGATAACAAGCAGACGCACGGCGGCAATCAGGCCGACATGACGGATGACAACAAGCGAGGCTGCGGATAGTCCTGCAAGCGCTGTCGCCGCATAGATACGCCGCAGATACTCGTGTGGCGAGTCAAGCAGCAGGGCCACAAAAAGCAGCGACCCGAGCAGAATCACCCAGATCGCCACTTTCAAAAGGAAAACATACTCACCCACGACCAATTCGGGATGGTCGTCGACAAGGGACCGCGTCTTATCCCACCAACTGATTTTGTCCATACTCATTGTTGTCGATCAAATAGATGCTTCCAGCCACGACTATCCTCGGCATACAAAAAGCATCATTGACAAAGGTCAAGGGGTGGGAATGATTTTCTTGCGGGAAGCTATTCGCGTTTTGCATATTGTGGTCGCATTCCGGCTGCCCGCTGCGCATAACCCTACCCCGTGGGACGACAGGCTGACCCGGGAAGCTGCCGCGCAGTTGATCCCTTTCATCTTTTCAACCCCGGCGGTGACCGCCAGATCCGAATGCCGGCTGCCTACAGGGATGAACTGTCGCCATGGGCTGATACAGGCCGTCATGACAGGCGCACAGCGTCACTGCACTACCACCAACGCCATAGTACGAAAGGCATATTGCATAACTTCAGCGCCTTCGATACACTAAATCACTGACATGGCAACTATTTTTCATGGCGCTAACCCTGTCGCCGGACCCGTAGCATGGAGCGCAAAAATGACTGCACATGACCAGGCAATCGATCCCGTTGATGCTGTCCCGCCGCTCAGCACGAACTGCCTGGAGCGAAGAAAGACCAATCGGCTATGGGCATGCAATATCGCCCGGTGGAATGCCGAGTTGGACAAGAATCCGAGCCAATGTTCGCAGACCAACGTCCGTGCCCGAGGCGCTTTCAAGTTGCTGGCGACACTGTCCCCTGATTGTGTTGCCTGTCGCTATCTGTAGTCGATCGCCTTGCTTGACACCGGTTTGATCGTGATTTTTTTCTGCCGGTTGAGCGGGCCGTCACATGAAGATTAAATCCGCGCCGAAGTCCTTGCGAGAGATAAGAAGCGCGTTCAGACATCGCAAGAATTGCCCGTCGGGTCTGCAGAAGGAAACTTCCCGGGCCGCGCCTCCGCGCCAAACTGAAGATCCGGAAAACAATCCGCATCCCGCCTTTTTGGCTTGATCAACAATAGATAGATTCGCAAGCCAACTCATTTGAGAAGAGAGGGGAAAGTCGTGCCAAAAACAAAATTGCAGTTGAGGCCCGTTCAATGTGACAGCCTGCCCATACCCGGAGCTGAACCTTGGTACGCAAACGAAACGGATCCGGCGCTGTTGGCGATGATTGATTATCGATCACGTTCCTCTGTGACCGTTGTCGAGGACGCGACTATTGATGCGGCGCTGGAGCACCTTAAACATGCGGGAGTCAGGTGCGCCTTTGTTGTGGACAAGAAAAAGAACGCGGTGGTGGGAATGGTCACGGCCTATGACATTTCAGGCGAAAAACCGCAGAAGCACATGCATTTCACGGCCTTGAATCGCAAGGATGTTCAGGTAAGGGACATCATGCAAAAGATAGGCGATTGGCGTGTTGCCGACATCAAGGATATTGAGCAGTCAACGGTGGGAGATGTGCTGCGAATATTCAATGAAATCGGCGTGACGCACTTGCCGGTAATGGAAACAACCGAAGATGGCGAGCAACATTTGCGCGGGCTGCTTTCTTTCGCCAAGGTCAAGCGATTGCTCGTGAACTGACCGGACCGGCAGCGGCCCGGGGCTGCCGGCTCAGGTAATCACCGTCGGCTCGGCGCGCCCGGTGCGCGGCCTGAGTTGCGAAACCTCGTCGGCAATCCGGATCAGCGCCGCGAGCGCCTGCTGCGCATCGACCCGGTGCCGCGCCGGATCTGCCTCGAAGGCTTCGAGGTAGATGCGCAGCGTGGCGCCCTCGGTACCGGTGCCGGACAGGCGGAAGACGATGCGCGAGCCATCGTCGAAGCCGATGCGCAGACCCTGCCCGCTGGAGAGGCTGCCGTCGATAGGGTCGGTGTAGCTGAAGTCGTCGCAGAACTTCACCCGGTAGTCGCCGAAGCTTGACCCCGGCAGCGTCGCAAACTGCCCTTTCACCTGCGCCATGACGCCGGCCGCGACCACGGCAGGCAGCGCCTCGTAATCGTGGCGCGAATAGATGTTGCGGCCGAACTCCGCCCAGTGGCGATGCAGGATCTCCTCCACCGGCAGGCGCCGCCTGGCCAGGATGTTGAGCCAGAACAGCACGGCCCACAGCCCGTCCTTCTCGCGCACATGGCTGGAGCCGGTGCCGAAACTTTCCTCGCCGCAGAAGGTGACCTTGCCCGCATCCATCAGGTTGCCGAAAAACTTCCAGCCGGTCGGCGTCTCAAAGCAGGGCACGCCAAGTTTTTCCGCGACGCGGTCGGCCGCGGCGCTGGTCGGCATCGAGCGCGCAATGCCGGCGATGCCGTCCGCATAGCCCGGCGCCAGGGCGGCATTGGCGGCGATGACGGCGAGGCTGTCGGAAGGCGTGACGAAGAAGCCGCGGCCGAGAATCATGTTGCGGTCGCCGTCGCCGTCGGAGGCGGCGCCGAAGTCGGGTGCCGCGGCGCCGTACATGATCGCCACCAGTTCATGGGCATAGGTCAGGTTGGGATCCGGATGACCCTGGCCGAAATCCGGCAGCGGCACGCCGTTGATGACGCTGCCGGCCGGCGCACCGATCCGCCGCTCGAGAATCTCCTTGGCATAGGGTCCGGTCACCGCGTGCATGGCATCGAAGCAGAGGCGGAAACCGCCGCCGATCAAGTCGCGAATCGCCGCAAAATCGAACAGCGATTCCATCAGGTCGGCATAGTCCGCAACCGGATCGATCACTTCGACGCTCATGCCACCGAGCGTGTACGAGCCGATGCGGTCGAGGGCAACACCGGCGGCATCGATGATGCGGTAGCGGCTCAAACTGCGGCTGGCGGCGTAGATGGCATCGGTGATCTTCTCCGGGGCCGGGCCGCCGTTGCCGGTGTTGTACTTGATGCCGAAATCGCCCTCCGGTCCGCCGGGGTTGTGGCTGGCGGAAAGGATGATGCCGCCGCAGGTCCGGTACTTGCGGATGACGCAGGACGCGGCCGGTGTAGACAGGATGCCGCCCTGCCCCACCAGCACCTTCGCCACCCCGTTGGCAGCGGCCATGCGCAGAATGATCTGGATCGCCTCGCGGTTGTAGTAGCGGCCGTCGCCGCCCAGCACCAGCGTGCTGCCCGAGGGCGCCGCCGCGTTGTCGAAAATCGTGTCGAAAATTGCCTGGACGAAATTTTCCAGGTAGCCGGCCGACTGGAACACGGCGACCTTCTTGCGCAGGCCCGAGGTGCCCGGCTTCTGGTCATCGAAAGGTGTCGCGGCGACAACTTTGAGGTTCATGGTCACTCCTCAATCGGATGGACGGGGACTTCCTACAGCCAGCGCTGCATCGAATAGCCGCCGATCACCGGCCGCTGCAGGGCGCCGCTGACGATCTGGCGGCCCCAGTTGAATTCCTTGAACAGCACGATGAAGCGCCACATGTCGCGCAGCACCTTGGCGCGGTCGCGCCATCCCAGTTGCATCAGGGCGGCGGGGAAGTCGGCCTCATGAGGCTTGTCGAAGGCGATCTTGAGCGGGTTCCACTGGTCGGTGCAGCGCCGTACCTCGGAGGCGATCATGCGGCGGTAGACCTCCTGCACCGGACGGTTGCGCCGGCGCGCCTCGACCACCGCCTCACCGGAGATGGCGCCCGAGTGCAGGGCGCAGCTCATGCCTTCGCCGATCATGTTGAGGAAGCCTGCGGCCTGCCCGGTGGCCAGCACGTTGCCCTTGCCGAAAACATAGCGGTTGATCAGCGAAGGGCCGAAATTTTCGGCGCAGCCCTCGTGGTCGTCGGCCGCCGGCTGCAGGCGCACGCCGTGCTTTTCCTCGAGGTAGCGCTGCACCACCTCATGCTTGCGGGCGAAATTGTCGCCGCGCTTGAAGCCGACGCCGACGATCTGCCGCCCGTCGCGGGCATGGCTCCAGGTGTAGTGGCCGAGGCCGGGATGGAACCAGAAATGGAAATAGTCGGCAGACAGCGGACAGTCGATGATGTCGTGGAACTTCTGCCCGACGAAGAACCACGGTATCTGTTTCGCATAGCCGGGATAGACCGCGCGCACCACCGGCGAACTGGGACCGTCGGCGCCGATCACCTGCCGCGCCCGGTACTCGACCGGCTCGCCATTCCTGCTGGCCTGCACCACGACGTGGTCGCCCTTGTCCTCGAGCCCGGCGAAGGAGGTCCGGTCGTGCACCTCGGCGCCGCTGCGCTGGATGGCCCAGTGGTCGGAATACTTGCGATGCAGATGCGGTGTGCTGCCGCCGAAGAAGTCCATGGGCATGGACACCATGCTCGGAAAATGGAAGGTGACGCCGCGGCACGAGGTCGGCTGGTGCACAGTCTCGCTCGGCAGCGGGCCGAAGTTCTCCAGCAGGAAGCGGTGCCCGCGCGGCGACAGGATGCCGCTGCAGATCTTGTGGCGCGGCAGTTCCTTGCGCTCGATGACGATGGTCTCGAGCCCGGCATCGACCAGCCGCTTGGCCGCGGCGGCGGCGGCCAGGCTGGCACCGACGATCACGACATCAACCGAACGCATGTCGAAACTCCTTCATCATCTGCGGATCTACCCCCAATTCGGCAACATGCACCACCGGCAGGTCGCAGACCCGGCCGAAGACGGCGCGATCCGCCAGGCTTTCGACGACGATGCGCGCCGGCGAGCGTCCCTGCAGTATCCATTTTGCCTGTACCTCGTCGCCCGCAGCGAACCCGGGATTCTGCGCCATGCCCGGCGCCACCGCCGGAATGGCGATGCGCTGCAGATCAAGGTTGAAGCTGCAGCCCGTTTCGCGCTGCAGCCGGTCATAGAAACCCACCATGCGCTCGTAGTCGGCATGAAAGGCGCGCGGCTCGATGACGTAGAGGTCGCCGGCACCCAGATTGCTGCGTACCGCCGCCCGCGTGCTCAGCGCCGCTCCCAGCCCCATGCGCTGCGAACCTGCCAGCCAGCGGCGCAACTGGCGCAGCAGCAGGCCGTCGGCGGCGACGATGCTGTGCCCGCGCAGCGAATCAAGGAAGGACTGCAGCCGCAGCGGCGGAATCACGACGCCGACCTCGATGGCCAGGGCGATGTCGTCGCCATCGTCGTCAAACACGGCAATCCCGAGCAGGGCCTGCACCTGCGCCAGCAAGGCGGCGTCGGCGCGCAACGCAGGGCCCGGCAGGAGTACGGGAGCGGAGCGTGGAGCGACCGGGGCCGTTGCCGGCGCACCCTGTTGCAGCCGGGAGTGGAGGTCGTCCGGCAGCGCCGGCCGCGGTACATCCGGCAGGGGCGAATTTGCCAGGCGCCGGCGCAAGTCCATGATCATGCCGGACAGATCGATGCGCTCCGGGCATACCGCATCGCAGGCGCCGCACAGCGAGCAGGCATCCAGCGGCGGCGCCAGCGCGGCCGCCGTGGCGCCGCACTGCAGGGCCTTGGCCAGCCCCTCCGGAGAGAATCCCGGATCATGGCGGCTGCGCCACATCGGGCACACCAGCAGGCACAGGCTGCAGCCGCTGCAGGCCGAATAGTCGCGCGCTGCGGCCGGCATTCGGGCAAGGAAGGCCGGCATCAGAAGATCACGTCGCGGTTGAGGATCATCGCCGGGTCGGCGCGGCGCTTCATGGCCAGGTGCCGGTCCACCAGTTCGTCGCCGAAGACACGCCGGATATAGCCTTTCATCATGCCGCCGAAACGATAGTAGCTGGCGCCGAGATCGACGCCGATGTCGTAGATTGCGTTCTTGAAGGACTGGAAGTGATCGCGGCTATACACGCCGCCTTCGATCATCGGCTCGAATTCGCAGCCGTAGGCCCAGCCTTGCGCCGCCGGCGGGATGCAGGACATTTCGTAATGCGGGCCGTGGTCGGGGCGCAGCCGGATGCCGACGCAGTAGAGCGTGTAGTGGCGGAAATACTTGCGACAGACGGCGTTGCCGCGCTCGACGGCCTCGATGAATCTGTCGGCCGGGGTCGCCAGGTCGGGAATCACCATGTTGCGCGAACCCCAGTGCTTCCACACGGCGCGCGAGAACACCACGCTACGGTCATGCATCTTGCCGTCGCGCATGTATTCGGTGCGGCGGAACTCGGGGAACACCTCGCGCTTGCGCTGCAGCAGGTAGAGCGCTTCGCGGAATTTCCATGGCCGCAGGGCATAGTGTCCCGCCATCGACAGGGCGAAGCCGAACTCGCCGAAGCCGCGCAGGCGCGACGCCCAGTTCTTGCGGAATGCCGCTTCGCGCTCGCCGGAATCGAAAGCCACCAGCAGGTTAACCGCGCAATCCATGATGGTAAGGATGCCCGAATAGTCGCTGGCATCGTTGCTGTCGAGCATCTGCAGGTCCTCGATGGCGGTGCGCAGCGAGGAATAATAGTAGTAGTGCATGGACAGCGGCGTGTAGGGGCGCAGCCGCAGCGTCGCCTCGGTGATGATGCCGAACTGGCCGTAACCCAGGATCACGCGCTGGAACAATTCCGCATTCTCGTCGTCGGAACACTCGACGATGTCGCCGGTCGGCGTCACCACCTGCAACGACAGGGCCTGATCGGCGCTGCAACCGAGTCGCGCCGAATTCACGTCGATGCCGCCGACGCCCAGCGTGCCGCCGACCGAGGAGGTCAGGTTGAGCGGCGCCGACAGGTAATCGAGGTTCTCGCGGCGCAGTTCCTCGGCCAGGCTGTGCCAGTAGATGCCGGCCTCGGTGCGCACCGTCAGCGCCGCCGCATCGATCGCCAACACCCGGCTCATGCCGGTCATGTCGAGCAGCACGCCGCCGAAGGCCACCGACTCGCCTTCGGTGGTAAGCCCGCCGCCGCGCACCGTCAGCGGCACCCGGTGCGCCTGCGCCGCCTTGAGCAACACGGAAATCTGCGCCGCGCTGCGCGCGATCACCACGCCATGCGGCAAGCCATAGGCCGTGCCACCGGCATCGGTGAGATAGACGCCGCAGGCGATGGCGCCTTCGGCGAGTTCCACGCCGGCAGCGCGCACCGCATCGGCGAACGCCTGCCAGCCGGCGCCATTCCAGCGCGCGGGATTGGTCTGCTGGCGCTTGATGCCCTGCAGCGCATCGGCGGCTACAGGGCAAGGACCGACGGTGCCGGGTTCAACGCGGGGGATCATCAACAAGAGAGTCCTGTGGTCTGTCTGTAGCGAACACTAGCGGGCCAGAAAGCACAAACGCCCCGCCGGGCGGAAATCCCGTTGAGGCGCTGTATCGTTCGCACGGCTGAAAATGCTGCCGCTGCGCTGGGCGACTTGCTGAAAAACGTTGGCGGAGTGGACGGGACTCGAACCCGCGACCCCCGGCGTGACAGGCCGGTATTCTAACCAACTGAACTACCACTCCACGACAGAAGGCGCGCATTCTGCCATAGGCGGCGGGTCCGCGCAAGAAATGTTCTCGTGCTTGTCGTCTGCGCTAGACTTGGGCACGACACCAGGTTGCAATTTCATCCGTATTTACAGCACGTACTGAGGAAGCCATGAGCCTTCAATTCATCAATGCAGCCGACCTTGTCGGCCACTGGATCAACGGACAGGCCGATGCCGGCACCGGCACGCGCCGTGGCGAGGTGTTCAATCCGGCGCAGGGCCGGGTGGCGCGGCAGATCGCGCTGGCTTGCCGCGCTGACGTCGATCGTGCCGTTGCCGCCGCGCGCGCGGCCTTCGCCGACTGGGGCACGGCGGCGCCACAGCGGCGGGCCCGCGTCATGTTCAAGTTCCGCGACCTGGTCGAGCAATACTCCGGCGATCTGGCCCGGCTGCTCAGCGCCGAACACGGCAAGACGCTGCCCGATGCGCTGGGCGAAGTGCAGCGCGGGCTGGAAATCATCGAGTTCGCCTGCGGCATTCCGCAGTTGCTCAAGGGCCAGCATTCGCACGGCATCGGCGGCGGCATCGATCACTGGAACCAGCGCATGCCGTTGGGCGTGGCGGCCGGCATCACGCCCTTCAACTTCCCTTTCATGGTGCCGATGTGGATGGCGCCGATGGCGCTGGCCTGCGGCAACACCTTCGTCCTCAAACCCTCCGAGCGCGACCCCTCACCTTCGATGCTGACGGCCGAACTGCTGCGCGAAGCCGGACTTCCCGCCGGCGCCTTCAACGTGGTGCAGGGCGACAAGGAGGCGGTGGACGCCCTGCTTGAACATCCCGACGTGCAGGCCGTGTCCTTCGTCGGCTCGACGCCGATCGCGAAGTACATCCAGCAGACCGGCATCACCCATGGCAAGCGCGTGCAGGCCCTGGGCGGGGCCAAGAACCACATGGTGGTGATGCCCGATGCCGACCTCGACGGCGCCGCCGATGCCCTGATCGGCGCCGCCTACGGCTCGGCCGGCGAACGTTGCATGGCGATATCTGTCGCCGTGGCGGTAGGCAGTTGCGCCGACGAGCTGGTGGCGCGCGTCCTCGAGCGGGCGAAAAAACTGAAAGTCGGCGCCGGCGATGCGGCGAACGTAGAGATGGGGCCGCTGGTCACCGCCGTGCACCGGGACCGGGTGGCCGGCTACATCGCCGCCGGGGTGCAGCAAGGCGCCAGACTGGTGCTCGACGGCCGCGAGGGCCTGACGGGGGAATTGCAGCAGGGCTTCTTCATCAACCCGACGCTGTTCGACAATGTGCGGCCCGACATGAGCATCTACCTCGAGGAAATTTTCGGCCCGGTGCTGTGCGTGGTGCGCGTGCCGACCTTCGCCGCGGCGGTGGAGCTGATCAACCGTCACGCCTTCGCCAACGGCGTCGCCTGCTTCACCCGCGACGGCGGCACGGCGCAGGCCTTCGTGCAGAAGGTCGAGGTCGGCATGATCGGCATCAACGTGCCCATCCCGGTGCCCATGGCCTGGCATTCCTTCGGCGGCTGGAAAGCCAGCCTGTTCGGCGACCACCACATCTACGGCGAGGAAGGCGTGCGCTTCTACAGCCGCTACAAGAGCATCATGCAGCGCTGGCCCGGGTCCGAATCGAAAGGACCGGAGTTCGTCATGCCGGTGAATAAGTAGGCCCCATGAACCACAGAGACACAGAGGCACAGAGACGATTCTTTGAACTGCCTATGCTTGCCTTTCTCTGTGTCTCTGTGCCTCTGTGGTAGAAGGTCCTGAATGAAAGACTTCGGCGAATTCGACTATGTCATCGTCGGCGGCGGCACCGCCGGCTGCGTTGTGGCCAACCGGCTTTCGGCCGATCCCGAGGTCAGCGTGCTGCTGCTCGAGGCCGGCGAAAAGGACGACTGGATCTGGATCCACATCCCGATCGGCTACCTCTACTGCATCAACAACCCGCGCACCGACTGGTGCTACACGACCGAAGCCGAGCCCGGCCTCAACGGCCGCTCGATAGGCTACGCCCGCGGCAAGGTGCTCGGCGGCTGTTCCTCGATCAACGCCATGCTCTGCCTGCGCGGCCAGGTCCGCGACTACGAGGAATGGGCGCAGATCACCGGCGACAGCCGCTGGAACTGGCAAAGCGTGCTGCCGGTGTTCAAGCAAAGCGAGGACTACTGGCGCGGTGCCGACGAGATGCACGGCGACAAGGGCGAATGGCGCGTGGAAAAGCAGCGCCTGCACTGGGACGTGCTCGACCGCTACATCGAAGCTGCGCAGCAGGCCGGCATTCCTTACACTCAGGACTACAACCGCGGCGACAATTTCGGCATCGGCCACTTCGAAGTCAACCAGAAAAAGGGCGTGCGCTGGAATGCCACCAAGGCCATGCTGCGCCCGGTGCAGCACAGGAGCAACCTCAAGGTCGTCACCGGCGCGCTGATCGACAAGCTGGTGCTCGACGGCCGCGAAGCGCGCGGCGTCGAGTTCCGTCTCGGCGGCGTGCCACACCGTGTCACGGCGCGCATCGAGACCGTGCTCACGGCCGGCGCCATCGGCTCGCCGGCCATCCTGCAGCGCTCCGGCATCGGCCCCGGCGCGCTGTTGCAGCAGCACGGCGTGCCGCTGGTGCACGACCTGCCCGGCGTCGGCGGCAACCTGCAGGACCACCTGCAGTTGCGCATGATCTTCAAGGTGCATGGCATCAGGACGCTGAACCAGACTGCCAACAGCCTGTGGGGCAAGGCCCTGATGGCGCTCGAGTACGCCCTGTTCCGCAGCGGGCCGCTGTCGATGGCACCCAGCCAGCTGGGCGGCTTCTTCCGCTCCGGCCCCGAGGTGGCCACACCCGACCTGGAGTTCCACGTCCAGCCGCTGTCGCTGGACAAGTTCGGCGACCCGCTGCACCGCTTCCCCGCCTTCACGGCCAGCGTCTGCAACCTGCGCCCCACCTCGCGCGGCGCGGTGCGCATCCGCGACCGCGACCCGGCGACGGCGCCGCTCATCGCGCCCAACTACCTGTCGACCGACAACGACCGCCAGATCGCCGCCCGCGCCCTGCGCCTGACGCGCCAGGTCGTGGCGCAGCCGGCGCTGGCGGCCTACCGGCCCGAGGAATACCTGCCCGGCGCGCAGTTCCAGACTGACGAGGAAATGGCCCGGGCCGCCGGCAACATCGGCACCACCATCTTCCATCCCACCTGCACCTGCGCCATGGGTCGCAGCGACGATGCCCAGGCCGTGGTCGATTCCGAACTGCGCGTGCGCGGCATGGCGCGGCTGCGCGTGGTCGATGCCTCGATCATGCCGACCATCACCTCGGGCAACACCAACACCCCGACCATCATGATCGCCGAACGCGGCGCCGCCCTGATCCGCGCAGCGCGCCGCTCGTGATGGCGGACAGCCTGATCGATTACCACAACGGCATCTACGCCTTCGATGCCGGCTACGTGCGGCCGCTGCTGGCGGCGATCCATCTGATCGAAAGCGAGGGCCGCGCCGCCTTCGTCGACACGGCCAACTTCGAAGTCATGCCGCAGGCGCGGGCCGCCCTCGCCGCGCGCGGCCTGGAGCCGGAATCCGTCGATTACGTCATCCTCACCCACATCCATCTCGACCATGCCGGCGGCGCCGGCGCCATGATGGCCGCCTTCCCCAACGCCCGGCTGGTGGTGCATCCGCGCGGCGCGCGGCACATGATCGAGCCCTCCAGGCTGATGGCCGGCGTCGAGGGCGTCTACGGCAAAGAGCGGGCCAAGGCGCTGTACGGCAAGCTGCTGCCGATCGACGCCGGACGCATCATCGAAGCCCATGACAACACGCTGCTGCAACTCGGTTCGCGCCAACTGCTGTGCATCGATTCGCCCGGCCATGCCCGCCACCACATCGCCATCGTCGACCGTCAGACCGGCGGCATTTTCACCGGCGACACCTTCGGCATTTCCTATCGCGAACTCGATGTCGACGGGCGACCGCTGATCTTCCCCTCGTCCACGCCGATCCAGTTCGACCCGGACGAGATGCGCGCTTCCATCGAACGCATGCTGTCTTTCAATCCGGAAGCGGTGTATCTGACGCACTTCAGCCGGCTGGCGCAGCCCGCCGGACTCGGCCGCCAGGTCCTGGCCCTGCTCGATCGCTACGTCGCCATCACGCTGGCCGCCGCCGAATGTGAGGACAAGACCACGCGCATCCGCGAAGGCCTGACCGCGCTGCTGCTGGACGAGGCGCACCGGCACGGCTGCCGCCTCGCCGACGCCGAAATCCTCGACATCTGGCATCTCGACCTGGAGCTCAATGCCCAGGGCCTGGCCTTCTGGCTGGAGGCGCAGGAGGCCGCCTGAAGCCTGATTTGCGCCCTGCCGCCGCAGCGGCAGCGGGCGTTTGTTATACTGACGCCGTTCGTGGTGCCCGCGCATGGTTTTCCGTGCCGGGTGAAACGGGAAGCCGGTGAGACCTCGACAGTCAATTCCGGCGCTGCCCCCGCAACGGTAAGGAAGTGCGAGTTCATCAAAACGCCACTGGGTCGAACCCGGGAAGGCGATGAACTAAGACTTCCAAGCCCGGAGACCGGCCAGGGACAACCAGCGAATGCGTTGCGGGGTTGCGGCGCGCCGGGGGTCCGTGCCTACCCCGTCCATCACCCCACCGTGCAAGCATTCATTTGCCACATACCGGCTGCGGGGACGCTCGCCGGCTAGGGGAGTTTGCATGTATATCATCAGTCGTTTCGCCATTGCCGCCTGCGCGGCAAGCCTTGTGTCGCCTTGCATTTCGCTCGCCGCGGAGGATTCCGCCACCGTCGTCGTCACCGCCACGCGCTTTCCCGAAAGGGCGCTTGCGGCTCCCATCGGCATTCGTATCGTCACGGCAGAGGACATCAGTCGCAGCACCGCCACGACACTGGGCGAAGTGCTCAACAAGCTCGGCGGGGTGCACACCCGCATCAACTTTCTCGGCATACCGGACAACCCGCTTGACCTGCGCGGCTTCGGCGTCACCGGCGACCAGAACACGCTGGTGCTGGTCGACGGTGTCCGCATCAGCGAGAACGAGCAGGCCTCGGCGCGCATCAGCGCGATTCCGCTCAACGCCATCGAGCGCATCGAAATCCTGCCCGGATCCGGTGCGGTGCTCTACGGTTCCGGCGCCACCGCAGGCGTCATCAACGTCATCACCCATGCCGCAACGGAGCGGCCGGGCGGCGGCCAGGTCTTCGCCTCGGCGGGCAGCTACGGCGCCCGCGAGTTGCGCGGCAGCATCGCCGCCGGCGGCAAGGGCTGGGGCATTGCCCTTCACGCCAACCGCGCCGACGCCGACAACTATCGCGCCAACAATGCGTCATCGCTGCAAAATGCCGGCGCCGAACTGCGGCATGACGGCGACTCGGGCTGGCTCGCCTTGAGGCTCGGTGATGACCGCCAGGAGGCCCGCCTGCCCGGCCCCCGCAGCGAGGCGCAACTGGCCGGCGAGCCGCGCGGCACCAGTACGCCGAATGACTATTCGCGCCAGAAGGGAACGCGCTGGGGTCTGGCCGGCGAACAGCGCCTCGGCGCCATTGCGCTGTCCTTTGACCTTGGCGTGCGCGACAAAAACAGTTCCTCCTTCAACGACTCGATGTGGGGCACGTCCTTCGTCGATACCGACGTCCGTGCATTGACCTTCTCGCCGCGCCTGAAGTGGAGCAGCACTCCCGGCGGGCATGAAAACGTGCTGATCGCCGGCATCGACGCATCGACCTGGGACTATCGCACCCGCTGGCAGGCGACCGGGTTCCTCTCCAGCCGCGACGAGAAGGGCGGCCAGCACAATTTCGCCGTGTATGTGCAGGACCAGTTGCGCCTGACGCAAGACCTGCGCCTGTCGCTGGGCGCCCGCAGCGAAAGCATCCGCCAGTCGAGCGAGGAATTGACAACGCCGCTGCCGCTCAGCGGGCGCCGCTACCGGCTGAACGCAGGGGAGGCCGGCCTGCGCTACCAGCTGTCGTCCCTGCTCGCCCTGTATGCGCGTGCCGGCACCAGTTTCCGCGTCGCCAACATCGACGACAACCGTTGCTACTTTGCCCCCTGCTCGATGCTGCTCGAACCGCAGACTTCGCGCGACCGCGAAGCGGGCATCGAGTGGCAGCAGGGCAATTCGAAGCTGCGCGCCAGCGTCTTCGAATCGCACCTGAAGCACGAGATCTACTACAACAACCTCAGCTTCAGCAATGAGAACCTGTCGCCGACGCAGCGAAGCGGCGTCGAACTG
This sequence comes from uncultured beta proteobacterium, assembly GCA_903848955.1. Taxonomy (GTDB): domain Bacteria; phylum Pseudomonadota; class Gammaproteobacteria; order Burkholderiales; family Rhodocyclaceae; genus Sulfuritalea. The sequence continues at coordinate 24,165 of CAINHS010000091.1, read as the reverse complement.
GAAGGCCGCACCAGCCTGGCCCGGGACTGGGATATCGGTGCCCGCTATGCCTATACCCTGGCGCGCTTCGACGCGGGCATCTACGGCGGCTTCGACGTCACCGGCAAGACGGTGCCGGTGGTGCCGCGTCACCGTGCCACCTTGAACCTGGGCTGGCAGCCGCGCAGCGACACCCGCCTGACGCTCAGCGCCAGCCATGTCGGCGAGCAGGTTTACGACAACGACCCGGCCAACCTGTTCCACCGCATGCCCGGCTACACGCTGCTGGATACCAAGATCGCCCGCAGCTTCGGCGCGTGGAAACTCGCCGCAGGCATCAACAACCTGAGCGACAGGCGCTACTATTCCTACGCTCTGGTCGACAGCAGTTCGGCGCCGACACGCTTCAACGCCTATCCGGAAACTCCGCGCAGCGTCTACCTCAACGCCGGGTATTCCTGGTAGCCGCTTATGCCCACGCGCCGCCACACCCTGCTCATCATCGTCCTGCTGCTGTTGCTGGCAGTGGCGAGCCTCTCGGCGGCGCTGATGGCGGGGAGTTTCGCGGTGGCGCCGGGTGAGGTGCTGCAAGCCCTGCTGGGCAGCGCCGACGGCGTCGGCGCCGATGTCGTGCTCAAGCTGCGCCTGCCCCGCGCCCTGGCGGCGTTCGCCTGCGGCGGCCTGTTGGCGCTGGCAGGTGCGCTGATGCAGGTGCTGTTGCGCAACCCGCTGGCCGACCCCTATGTTCTTGGCATTTCCGGCGGTGCCGCGGTGGGAGCACTGTCGGCCATGCTGGCCGGCCTGGCCTTGGCGCTGGTCAATCTCGCCGCCTTCGCCGGTGCGCTCGCCGCGATGCTGCTGGTATTCAGCCTGGCCCACGGCGACAGCAGCTGGACGCGCACCCGCCTGCTGCTGACCGGAGTCATCGTTGCCTCCGGTTGCGGTGCGGCCGTGGCGCTGATCCTGTCCATCGCGCCGGAACACGGCCTGCACGGCATGCTGTTCTGGCTCATGGGCGACCTGGGGCACGCCAGCAGCCCCCTCGGCGCCGTCGCGGTGCTGCTGCTCGGCCTCATCCTCACCCTGCCCTTCGCCCGCGAACTCAACCTGCTGGCGCGCGGCGACACGCTGGCTCACGCCCTGGGCGTGTCGGTGCGCCAGGTCAGGGGCGGCATCTATCTGCTGGCCTCGCTGCTCACCGCGGTTGCCGTGACGACCGCCGGCAGCATCGGCTTCATCGGCCTGGTCGTGCCGCATCTGGTGCGGCTGGCGATGATCAAGATGGGCTGGGGCAACGACCAGCGCCTGCTGCTGCCCGCCTCGGCGCTCGCCGGGGGCAGCCTGCTGGTCCTCGCCGACACGCTGGCGCGCACCGTGATCGCGCCGCAGCAGCTGCCGGTCGGCGTGCTGACGGCGCTGCTCGGCGTACCGGTGTTCCTCTTCCTGCTCGGACGCCAGCCGCATGAACGTCAGTAAGCCCGCCATGCCGGCGCCCTTGCTGGAAACCCGCCAGCTCGAGGTGAGCATCGGCGGCCACCTGGTCTGCCGCGACCTGAACTGGCGCGTCGTTGCCGGCGAGTCATGGGCCGTGCTCGGTCGCAACGGCGCCGGCAAGTCGACCCTGCTCGCCACCCTGGCCGGTTTGCGCGCCCAGGACCAGGGCCGCCTGAACATCGCCGGCCTGGCCTTGCCGCAAGCCGGACGGGGCGCGGGAGCGCGGGCCATGGCCCGCGTTCGCGGCTATCTGTCGCAGCACCAGATCGACCCCTTTGCTTCCACTGTCATGGAATCCGTGCTGGTCGGCCGCCATCCGCATCTGGGCCGCTGGGATTGGGAATCGGCGGCGGACCGGCAGATCGCTGAAGCCGCGCTGAACGAGGTCGACCTCGGCGGCTTCGCCGAGCGCGAAGTACAAACCCTGTCCGGCGGCGAGCGCCAGCGCCTGGCCGTGGCGCAACTGCTGGCGCAGCAGCCGCAGCTGTTCCTGCTCGACGAACCGCTGACGCATCTCGACCTGTCGCATCAGGTGGCGGTGATGGAACTGTTCGCCCGCCGCGCGACGGCAGGCGCCGCCGTCGTCGCCGTGCTGCACGACCCGGGCTTCGCCGCACGCTACTGCCGCCAGGCCCTGCTGCTGTTCGGCAATGGCGAATGGCTGGCCGGGCCGGCCGCCGAAGTCATTACCGCGGCACACCTCGGCCGGCTCTACGGCCATCCCCTGCGCGAACTCGGCGGCGACGGACAACGCTGGTTTGTTCCCGCCTGAGCGGCCTTGCCGCATCCGGCCGGAGCCGCCGCCAAGCGCCACACTATGCTTCCCGGAGCGGGCGGCTGATGAGATTCCTCTGACGTCCGCCCAGTCTTTCGATAGAGTAGCGGGGTCCGGCTGCCTGAAAGCAAGCAGCGCGGCCCCGGCTGCAACGCGAACGGTATATTTGACGCTGGCGGCATCACCGCCTTCCAACCTGCTACCCAACAGAGATTCAGGAAAACAGAAATGCCTAAAACATCAGCATCACTGAGCGAGAAAGCGCTGTTGGCGATGCCAGGCAGTGCCTACATGAACCCGGCACAGCTCGGGTTTTTCCGCGACCTCTTGCGCAGGCAGCGGCAGGATCTCATCGACAACGCCAGCATGACCATCGACCACCTGCGCGACGGCGAGGCGGAAGCCGACCCCAATGACCGCGCCACCATCGAGGAGGAGAATGCCATCGAGCTGCGCATTCGCGATCGCGAGCGCAAGATGCTGCCGCGTGTGGAAGCCGCGCTGAAGCGCATCGACGACGGCGCCTACGGCTTTTGCGAGGAAACCGGCGATCCGATCGGCCTGCGTCGGCTTCTGGCACGCCCGACCACGGTGTTTTCGATCGAAGCGCAGGAACGCCACGAGTCGCGCCAGAGAATACAAGGGAAATAGCCAGGCCGGCGACGCCCCTGAAAACGCAGGCCGTAACTGAAAGGAGATGCCATGGTCGGCGCCGCAACTGCAAAACGCACCACGCCCGCCGGCAAGCGCGCGACGCCAAAGCGGACGTCGAAACCGGCCACAGCCGAGGTCCCCGCCTCGAGCCTGACCGAGCAGATGCGCGCCATGGCCGGCAAGGTACTCGACATGGGTGCCAACAGCGTCGGCGCAGCCGCCACCTTGCAGGCGGCGACCGGCATTGCCAAGGCGCTGCGCAGCGGCAAGACGATGGAAGCCGCGGCCGATGTGCTCAAGGCCATGCTGCCCAGACTGTCCGAGCCCGGCGTCTGGACCAGGACCGGAGCGGCGCTGCGCCGCATGCGCAAGGCAGCCGGCCTGACCATCAGCGAAGTGGGGGCGGCGATCAACCTCAAGGATCCGTCACTGATCGAAGCCTGGGAAAACGGCCGCATCGCCGTTCCCTTCGAACTCATCCTCAGACTCGCGGCCGTCCTCGGCCGCAACGACCCGATCGGCTTCATCATGAAGGTCACCCGCAGTTCCAATCCGGACCTGTGGCGCAGCCTTGAAGGGCTGGGCGTCGGCAAGCTGCTGATCCAGTCGGCACGCGAACGCGAGTTCGCCAACATCTACCGTGCCGACGACGAGGCGCGCAAGCTGAGCGACGAGGAGTTCGCCGAAGTCCTGACCTTCACGCGCGCGGCATTCGAAATGGCCCTGGCCTTTCGCGGACGCAGCGCAAAACGCCCCGCTTGAGGCGCCGCGGATCCGGCCGCAGCCGCCGTTGCGTCAGGCACGGCCCTTTTCATGTGCACAAAGCCATGACGTCCTCGCTCAGCTCGGCATACTCGCCATGGGTCAGGCCCAGATAGTCGAGGACTATTCCTTCGCCCTGCACCCACTGCCGGTCGTCGCGCATGCGCAGCGAGGTTTCATGGAGATGCTCGGCGAGGAAATTGACCGCCACCAGCACCCGCGCCATCGGCGAAAAGCTGTCGTCATCGCCGAGGGCGCCCAGATCATGGTGTCGCTGGATGGCCTGGCAGATGACATCCGAGAGCCCCCAGGAGTGGGCGATGAGGTAACCGATCGTGGCGTGGTTGGTGCCGTGGCGCTCCTCCTCCACCTCGGTCGGCGGACGGCTGTCGCCGCCGGCGATCTTCAGCGTGTCGCGGTAGTCGCCAAAGCGCTGCATCAGGGCCGGAATGCCGCAATCGTGGAAGATGCCGAAGGTATACGCCTCCTCGCGCGGCGCCTTCGGCAGCATGGTGCAGATGTAGGCGCTGATCGACGCCACCTTCTCCGAACTGTCCCAGAAGCGTTCCAGGCTTGCCGCAGCGCCGCCCATGGTGCTGCGCAGGACCAGGCTGGTGACCACGTTGCGCGTGTTGCGCGCGCCGAGCAACTGCACCGCCTGGAGCACGCTGCCGACTTTGGAACGCAAGCCGAACAGCGGCGAATTGACGGTCTTCAGCATTGCCGCGGAAACGCCGACGTCTCTGGCTATCAGGCCGGCGACCTTCTTCAGGTCCGGCTCCGGGCGCTTCAATTCCTGGTCAACTTCGATCAGAACAATCGGCCGCGGGGGAATGGTGATTCCCTTCAGCAACTGCTCGACTCCCGCCACGGATAATTCGACAGCCATCGACACTCCCCCGAATCCCGCCGGACCCGCGCCTGAAAGGCGTCCTGCGTCTGGCTAAGTACGCAACAATCGCTAGCCGGCGAGATGAAAATTGATAAAATTTACGCGGTGCATGATATGCCATTCCGGGGGAACGGTGGCCTTGAAATCGATCGTTTTGCGGCCGCGACCGCAAAAAAATATCGTCGCCTACTTGCCGCGCTTGGCGCGCGCACTCTCCAGGTGCAGACAGAGTTGTCCGGCGCCGTCCAGAATGCGCGGCGTGTGGCGCTGAATCAGGTCCGGCGCAACGAAATACAGATTGTCGCGGGCCACCGCCTCGAGCGTGGTCCAGCGCTTCCAGTCGTCCAGCCATTCCGGCCGCGAATCGCCCATGCCGCTGGCGACAATGACCTCCGGGTTGGCGGCGATGACGGCTTCGACGGTGACGGTCGGCGCCAGGACCGGCAGTTGCTCGAAGACGTTGCGCCCGCCACACAGGCGTATGGCGTCGCTGATGATCTGCCTGCCGTTGACCGTCATCAGGGGTTGCTTCCATATCTGGTAGAACACCGTCACCGGCGGCCGCCGGCTGTAGCGGGCGGCCAGCAGCGCGTAACGCCGGCGGAACGCCGCCGCTGCGGCATCGGCCGTGGCCCCGGTGCCGGCCAACCGGCCGATGCGCTCGAGTTCGCCGGGAATATCCTCGATGCGCCTTGGCTCTGACAGGTGGACATTCAGTCCCATGGATCGCAAGCGCGAGACCGCCGCCGCCGCGGTGCCGCTTTCCCAGGCCATGACCAGGTCGGGCTTGAGGGCGACGATGGCTTCCAGATCGAGGGAATGGCCGCCCACCCTGGGCAGGGCCCTAGCCGCCGCAGGATAGTCGCTGAAATCGACGCTGCCCACCACCCGCTCTCCGGCGCCGGCGGCGAATAACAGTTCGGTAAGGTTCGGCGCCAGGCTGACGATGCGCTGCGCCGGTGCGGCGAGGGTGATGGTGACGCCGCCGGCATCGACGACAACAATCGCGGCGCGCGCCGGCAGACACAGCATGACGACAGCGGCGGCTTGCAACAGCGGGAACAACGGCGGGCGCATGGGATAATCGGCGAGCGGGAGACAGGGCATTCTAACGATGAGCAGACCGGTAATTCAGCCATGACCAGGAAGAGCCATATCCGAGCGGCTGACATTCGCGGCTACAGCCGCCTCGCGGTCGACGCCACGATAGGTCTGACCCGTCTGGTCGAGAGCATGCACCACAACATCGCCCGCACGCCCGGCCCCCTCGGCGAGTACAGCCGGGAACCGGCCGGCGGCATCACCGGACTGGTCTATCGCAGCATCCAGGGCACGACCCGACTGGTCGGCAGCGGCATCGACGCCTTGCTTGGCAAGTTGCTGCCGCTGCTCGAACCGCAACTGGCACCGTCCTCCGCGGCGCGCGAAGCCATCCTTGCCGCGCTCAACGGCGTATTGGGCGACCACCTCGCCGCCAGCGCCAATCCCCTCGCCATACCCATGCAACTGCGGCACAACGGCCAGCCGCTGATCCTCACGCCGCAGCATCTGGCCGCCGCCATCCCGCGCGCCGGCGGCAGGATCCTGCTGCTGGTGCACGGGCTGTGCATGAACGACCTGCAGTGGCAGCGCAACGGCCACGACCATGGCGCAGCGCTGGCTGCCGCCGGATTCACTCCGCTGTATCTGCACTACAACAGCGGCCAGCACATTTCGAGCAACGGCCGCGCCCTTGCCGCAATCCTGGAAACCCTGTTGCAGGCCTGGCCGGTCGCCGTGGAACAACTGGCCATCATCGGCCACAGCATGGGCGGACTGCTTGCCCACAGCGCCTGTCACTACGGCCGGCGCGCCGGACACGCCTGGCTGCAGCACTTGCGGCAGCTGATTTTCCTCGGCACCCCTCACCACGGTGCCCCGCTCGAGCGGGGCGGCAACTGGGTCAATGTCATTCTCGAGGTCAGCCCCTACACCGCCGCGCTGGCCCGCCTCGCCAAAATCCGCAGTGCCGGGATCACCGACCTGCGTCACGGCAGCATTGTCGACGCGGACTGGAAACACGGCGACCGCTTCGCGCACAAGAAGCACAGAACCCCGGTGCCCTTGCCGGCGGGTGTCAAGTGCTGCGCAGCAGGCGCAACACTCGCCGCCGGCGCTTCCGCAGCGGAGCTGCCCGGCGACGGACTGGTGCCCTTGCGCAGCGCCCTCGGCCAGCATGCGGAAGCCGAGCGCAGCCTGAACTTTCCCGAGTCGCAGCAGTGGGTCCGCTACGGCATGAATCATCTGGATCTGCTGGACAGTGCCGGGGTATGCGAACAATTGCAGAAATGGCTTGCCTGAGCCCGCGACGGGCAGCCGGCAGACCAAGCATTGACTCATTGTTGCTACTACAATGAAAGAAACTTTGAGGAGGAATGCCATGGAAAAGATCTGGCTCAAGAGTTATCAGGCAGGCGTACCCGCTGAAGTCAATCTCGACGAGTTCGACTCGATCGGGGATCTTTTTACAAAGAGCGTAAAGCTCTATGGCCCGCGCAAGGCCTACATCAACATGGACAAGGCCATCACCTACGCCGAGCTCGACCGGCTGTCGGCGGCCTTCGGTTCTTACTGCCAGTCCGTATTGAAACTGCCGAGGGGCGCCCGCATTGCGCTGATGATGCCCAACCTGCTGCAATACCCGATCTGCCTGTATGGCGCCCTGCGCGCGGGCTACACGGTGGTGAACTGCAACCCGCTGTACACCGAGCGCGAGCTTGAGCACCAACTCAAGGATTCCGGCGCCGAGGCCATCGTCATCGTCGAGAACTTCGCCAGCGTGCTGGACAAGGTGGTCGCGCGCACCCCGCTCAAGCATGTGCTGGTGACGCAACTGGGCGACATGCTGGACTTTCCCAAGCGCATGATCGTCAATCTGGTGGTCAAGCACGTCAAGAAGATGGTGCCGGCTTGGCACCTGCCGGGCGCAATCGAACTGCGCGACGCCCTGATCGAGGGCGTCCGCTACCCCCTGCAGCCGGTGGACGTCGGCCACGATGATCTCGCCTTCCTGCAATACACCGGCGGCACCACGGGGGTGTCGAAGGGCGCCATGCTGACCCATCGCAACATCATCGCCAACCTGCAGCAGGCGCACGCCTGGATAACGCCCTCCCTGCGCGACGAGGAGATCATCGTCACCGCCCTGCCGCTGTATCACATCTTCGCCCTGACGGCCAACTGCCTGACCTTTTTCAAGATCGGCGCCACCAATCTGCTGATCACCAATCCGCGCGACATTCCGGGTTTCATCAAGGAGATCGGCAAGTACCGGTTCTCGACCATCACCGGCGTCAATACGCTGTTCAACGCCATGATCAACAATCCGGAATTCGCCAAGCTGGACCTGAGCCAGCTCCACCTCACGCTGGGTGGCGGCATGGCGGTGCAACGCGCCGTGGCCGAGCGCTGGAAGCAGATCACCGGCGTCACCCTGATCGAAGCCTACGGCCTGACCGAAACCTCGCCCGCAGCCACCATGAACCCGCTCGACATCCCCGAATACAACGGCGCCATCGGCCTGCCGATATCCTCCACCGAAGTGACGATTCGCGACGACAGCGGCAAGGATCTGCCCATGGGCGAACCCGGCGAACTGTGCATCCGCGGCCCGCAAGTCATGAAGGGCTACTGGAACCGCGCCGACGAAACCCGGAAAGTCATCATGGACGACGGCTTCCTGCGCACCGGCGACGTCGCGATCATGGACAGCAGGGGTTTCTTCAAGATCGTCGACCGCAAGAAGGACATGATCCTGGTCTCCGGCTTCAACGTCTATCCGAACGAGATCGAGGACGTTCTGGCCATGCATCCGGGCGTGCTGGAGTCGGCCGCGGTCGGGGTTCCCGACGAAAAAACCGGGGAAGCGGTGAAGATTTTCGTGGTCAAGAAGGACCCGGACCTGACCGAGGCTTCGATTCTCGAACACTGCCGCACCCACCTCACCGGCTACAAGGTGCCGCGCCAGATTGCTTTCCGCAGCGAGTTGCCGAAAACCAACGTCGGCAAGATCCTGCGGCGCCAGCTGCGCGACGAGAAAGCCCAGGGCGCCGGACAATGACAATGAGCGAAATCAGGGTCTGCCGCCCGCACGGAACAACGCTGAAGCACGCGCGCAAGGGTGCCGAACACATTGCCGAAGAACTGGGCGAGGAGTTCGGCCTCGACCATGCGTGGGAAGGCAACACCCTGCGCTTTAAGCGCATGGGAGTCTCCGGGTACATCGAGGTAGGCAAGAAGGACGTCGAGATCGAGGTCAAGCTCGGCTTCCTGCTCATGGCACTGGGCCCGCGCATCGAGCACGAAATAAACCGCTTCTGCGACGAGAACTTCGGACCTGTGACCTAGCGGCCACAGGACAAACGGCTGGAACTGAAGCGGATCAGGCTTTCAGCGAACCGACCAATTCAATGTAACTCTTCATCGCGGCCTCGCCCGCCGTGCCCTTGATCGCGGCCCAGGCGTCATACTTGGCGCGACCGATCATGTCGGTGAAGCCGGGGCGCTTGCCTTCCACATCGCCATCCGTAGCCTGCTTGTAAAGCGCATAGAGCTGCAGCAGCACATCGGTCGAAGGCCGCTCCGGCAGTTTCTTCGAATCAGCTACCGCTGTTTCAAACTGGTTCTTGAGTTCGCTCATGTCGTTTTTCCAAGCATCAAAGGTAGTCGCCGGGATTTGGCTTCGACTATTATATGTTTCCACTGAAAGTGGAAACGGTATCCTAGCGATATGTTTCCACTGAAAGTGGGAACGGTATCCTCGCGATATGTTTCCACTGAAAGTGGGAACGGTATCCTAGCGATATGTTTCCGCTGAAAGCGGGAACGGTATCCCGGCGATATGACTTCACCATTGAGGACGAACGCAATGCCAAGACGCGAAAAAATGTCGGCCGTCGATACGGCCTGGCTGCGGATGGACCGCCCGACCAACCTGATGATGATCGTCGGCGTCATGGTATTCAACCGGCGAATGAACCTCGAGCGGCTGCGCAATACGGTCGAAGCCCGCCTGGTCGGGCGCTACCGTCGCTTCCGCCAATGCGCAGTACAAGAGGTCAGCGGTGCGTGGTGGCAGGACGATCCTGATTTCGATCTCGGCGCACACCTCAGGTGCCGCACCCTGCCGGCCGGTGCCGGCAAGGAGGAATTGCAGGCACTGGCCAGCGAACTGGCGGTGCAGCCGCTCAACCCCGGCAAACCCCTGTGGCGTTTTGATCTGATCGAGGATTACAACGGCGGCTCGGCGATGGTGGTGCGCATCCACCACAGCATCGCCGACGGCATTGCGCTGGTCGGAGTCATCCTCTCGCTCACCGATGTTTCGCCGCACGCCGTGGCGCAAAAACGGGTCGCCGCGCAAGCGGAAGAAGACGCCGGCGACCTGCCCGGCGGCCTGCTCGAAACCCTGACCGGGGCGCTCGGCGCTGCGCTCAGCATGGGCACCGAACTGGGCGGCAAGGCACTGGACCTGGCGTCCGACCGGGACCGTTTGGCCACCTACGGGCGGCATGGCATCGGACTCCTCACCGAACTCGCCAAGTTGCTCGCCATGCCGGCCGATTCGGCCACCAGCCTGAAGGGGAAAACCGGCTCGATCAAGCGCGTCGCCTGGTCGGATCTGATTCCGCTGGGCGAAGTCAAGGCGATGGGCAAGGCACTCGGCTGTTCGGTCAATGACATCCTGCTGTCGGCCGTGGCCGGCGCCCTGCGCGCCTATTTTCTGCAGAAGGGCGAAGCGGTGCACGACGTCGGCGTCCGCGCCATGATTCCGGTCAATCTGCGCTCGGCCAGGGATGAAGGCACGCTGGGCAACCGCTTCGGCCTCGGCACCCTGTTGCTGCCCCTGCATGAAGGCAATCCGTTTGCGCGCCTGTTCCTGGTGCGGCAGCGCATGAACGAACTCAAGGGCTCGTATCAGCCCCCGCTGACGCTGGCCCTGCTCGCCGCCGTCGGCATTGCACCGAAGATGGTGCAGCAGCAGTTCCTCGACATCCTCGCCGCCAAGGCCAGCACCGTGATGACCAACGTGCCGGGACCGAAGCAGCCCCTGTATCTGGCCGGTTCGCGCCTCGATCAGGTGATGTTCTGGGTGCCGCAATCGGGCGACATCGGCATCGGCGTCTCGATTCTGAGCTACGCCGACAATGTCCAGTTCGGCCTGATCACCGACCGCCATTTTGTGCCGGACCCGGAGACCATCACGCCGCTGTTCGCCGCCGAATTCGAGAAAATGATGCTGGCATTGCTGATGCTCGACTGGGAGGCGCCGTTTGATCCGGCGCAGGTCGAACAACAGCTGTTCGGCAAACAGCCGCCGCCGCTACCCGCTGGCGCCGCAGCAAAGCCGAAGGCGGCAAGGACCGCCCGCAGCAAGCCGGCAGTCGCCGCGGAAACGCCTGCGGCGGCACCTGCAGCAAGGGTGCCGAAGCGTTTCCGCAATCTGGCTTAAGCCTCAGTCTTCGAGCTCGGATTTCGCCAGTTCGACGTCAAGCCGTTCCATGGCATCCACCGGCTTTGCCGCGGCGGCCTTTTCGTAGAGCTTGACGGCTTCATCCATGCGGCTCTGGCCGAACAGCATGACCAGTGCATTGGCATACTCGATGCAGGCGATGGCCGAATCGGGCGCCAGCTTCAGCGCCGCTTCGAAGTGTTTCACCGCCACGTCCTTGCTGGCGCCGTAGGTCAGCTTGCCGACCATGGCGCCGACCTTGTCCACCACCTCGGCATGGTAGGCACCGAGCGCGATGAGCGCATCGGCATGCTTGGGGTCGAGCTTGATGGCCGTCTCCAGCGCCGCCTTGATCTTGCCGCCCAAGCCCTGGGTGAGGGCCTTGAGCACCGAGATGCCCTGACTGTAGCGCCCCAGCGCATAGGCCTGGATGTACCAGGCATTGGCATTTTTCGGTTGCGCCTTCTGCAGTTCCTCGCAGCGCGCGGAAACGGCCTGAAACAGCTCCAGCTTGCGCTTTTCATCCACCTCGAGGTAATTGGCGTAGATCATCGTCGCCTTGTTCGCCGCGTTGTAGCCATCGACGCCGGCCGCCAGGCCCGCCTCGCAGGCCTTGTGGAATTCGCCCTGATGATAGAGGCGCCATGCCTCCTGCACCGCGGCCTCCGCCGGGAAGGGTTCACGGTCGCCGCGATGCAGGCGCTCCCAGTTCTTCTTCAGTGCCGCGCCCGCAAAAACAAACGCCTTGTCCGCATGCGGAAATTTATGCCAGGTCGATTTTGCCACGATGGGTCTCCTCTCCGTTCTACTCAAGCTTCAGGTAATTTTCCGACAGTTCATCGAACAACTTGCGCGAGCGTCCTGTCAGGTAAGGCGCGGCAAGCGCCATGACCTGAAAGGCGCCGCGCGCCAGATTCTCGCTGCCGATCTTCTTGCGCGGATCGCTGACAAACTCGAACGACAGCCAGTACGTCGCGACAACGGTCATGTTGATCGCCAGCGCCTGAATCTCCGCCGGCGTCGCCTTCATGTCTCCGGTCGCCACCAGCCCCTTGCAGATCAAGCCGGCAGTGTGCACCTTGTGCGCCACAATGCGTTTGAAGTGCGTCTCCAGTATGCGGTTGCGCGACAGCAGTTCGTTGATGTCGCGGTAGAGAAAGCGGAACTTCCAGATGCCCTCGAATACCAGATGCAGAAACAGCCAGATGTCTTCCACGTTCGGCGGACGTTTTACCGGCGCCGCCAGGGTGTCTTCGATGCCGCGCTCGAAATCGGCAAAGAGCGACTCGATGATCTCGTCCTTGTTGTGGAAATGGTAGTAAAGATTGCCCGGGCTGATCCCCATCTCGTCGGAAATCAGCTGCGTGGTGACATTCGGCTCACCGAAGTCATTGAACAGCACCAGAGCAGTTTCCAGAATGCGCTCGCGCGTGCGGCGCTTCGGCTTACGATCCATCAATTTGCCAGCCTCCACTATTGCGTCGAGGATAGCAGAAACCCACAAATCTCCCGGCATCAATCCGCGATCAGAGGTACCGCCGCCGCTGCCTCCGCCTCAATGCCCGGCCGAGCTCACCCGGGGTATCTGACAGACGCAGCGCGGCCGACCCCGGACCTGTTCCGGCACGCTGCCTCCGGCGGCGCCCGGCGACGTCAGCTGGCGGCCTTGGCTGCCGCCTTGGGCGCCGCCCGACGTGCCGGTTTGGGCGCTGTAACCGCCGCTTTTGCCGGCTTGCCTGCGGCCGCGCTCAATTTGTCCACCGCCGCCTTCAGTTCGGCAACGCGTTTGCTCAGCAGCGCGACCTCGTCCTTGGTCGGAACACCAAGGCTGCCCAGCGAGCGGGCAACGCGATTCTCGAATACCTGCTCAAGCTTGTCCCATGTGCCGGTCGCCTTGGAGGCCATTTCGGTCACCTTGTCCTCGGCCACCTTGCGGGTTTTCTGCTGGATCGACTCGCCCTGGCGAACCAGCGCATCGAACACCTTGTTGCCCTCTTCCTGTGCCTTGGCGAAGGCACCGAGACCGGCCAGCCAGATTTGCTGGGCGGATTCGCGAATGGTGGCGGAAAGCTGACTATCCTGGCCGACGGACTTGAGTTTTTTGACCACGAGCTTCTTTACCATGACAATCTCCTGAATTGAGTGATTCCTGAAGCCTCGCCGTCGAGACCCCGGCAGACCCACCGCCTGCCACCAAAGGAAGTCTAGCGATGCGGATTAGAGAGGTCACACTAATGTCATGGGCGGCCCCCTCTAGCCACCGGGGTTCTGTATCATTCCGCGTCAGGCCGCCGGCTCGCAGCCGCGGCAGGCGTCGGACAATATCGAGGGGACCGCAATGATTTATTTCGTCACCGGGGCATCCGGATTCATCGGCAAGCGACTGGTTGCCAAATTGCTTGAGCAACCCGCGGCCACGGTTTATTTTCTTACCCGCGACAAGTCGCCCGAGCGACTGCAGAAGCTCCATGACTACTGGAAGGCCGACAAGAGTCGCGCCATACCCGTGGTCGGCGACCTCTGCCAGCCCTGCCTTGGCGTCGGCAAAGCCGATCTGAAGAAGCTCAAGGGCAAGGTCGATCATTACTACCATCTCGCTGCCATCTACGACCTGGGCGCCAGCGCCGAGGCGCAGATGGCCGCCAACGTCGATGGCACCCGCAACGCCGTCGAACTCGCCCGCCAGATCGACGCCGGATGCTTCCATCATGTCAGCTCGATCGCCGCCGCCGGGCTGTTCGAAGGCATCTTCCGCGAGGACATGTTCGCTGAAGCGGAAAATCTCGACCATCCCTACTTCGGCACCAAGCACGAGTCGGAGCGCATCGTGCGCGAAGAATGCAAGATCCCCTGGCGCGTCTATCGGCCCGGTGTTGTGGTCGGCGATTCGCGCAGCGGCGAAGCGGAGAAGATCGACGGCCCCTACTACTTCTTCAAGCTGATCCAGAAGATGCGCCAAATCCTGCCACCGTGGATGCCGAGCATCGGCCTCGAAGGCGGCCGCATCAACATCGTCCCGGTCGATTTCGTGGTCGACGCCCTGGCCTACATCTCCCATCGCAAGCATCTCGACGGCAAGTGTTTCCACCTCACCGACCCGCATCCGATGCGCGTCGGCGATGTGCTCAATGTCTTTGCCCGCGCCGGCCACGCGCCGGCCATGGCGATGCGCATCAATGCCGCCCTGCTCGGCTTCATTCCGCGCAGCGTGCGCAAGACACTGATGGCCCTGACCCCGGTGCGCCGCATCCGCAACGCGATCATGAAGGATCTCGGCCTGCCCGAGGACATCATGCAGTTCGTCAATTATCCGACGCGCTTCGACTGCAAGGAAACCGAAAAGCTTCTGGCCGGCAGCGGCATTTCCGTGCCGCCGCTCGACAGCTACGCCTGGAAGTTGTGGGATTACTGGGAGCGCCGCATGGACCCCGACCTGTTCATCGACCGCAGCCTGCGCGGCCGGGTCGGCGGCAAGGTGGTGCTGATCACCGGCGGCTCCAGCGGCATCGGCAAGGCCGCCGCCTTCAAGATCGCCGAGGCCGGCGCGATCACCCTCATCGTCGCCCGCGACCAGGAGAAGCTTGCGGAAACCGTGGCCGAAGCGAAGGCCAGAGGGCTGACGCTGATCACCTATTCGGCCGACGTCTCCGACCAGGCGCAATGCGAGGCCGTGGTGCGCCGGATCAGCGAGGAACACGGCGGCGTCGATATCCTGGTGAACAACGCCGGCCGTTCGATCCGTCGCGGCATCGAGACGTCCTTCGACCGCATGCACGATTTCGAGCGCACCATGCAGGTGAACTACTTCGGCTCCCTGCGGCTGACCATGGGCCTGCTGCCGAAGATGATCGGCAAGCGCGCCGGCCACATCATCAACATTTCCTCCATCGGCGTGCTGACCAATGCGCCGCGTTTTTCCGCCTACGTCGCCTCCAAGGCCGCACTCGATGCCTGGACCCGCTGCGCGGCTTCGGAATTCGTCGATCGCGGCATCGAGTTCACCACCATCAACATGCCGCTGGTCAAGACGCCGATGATTGCGCCGACCAAGCTCTACGATCAGGTACCGACCCTGACGCCGGAAGAAGCCGCCGACCTGATCGTCGATGCCATCGTGCACCGCCCGGTACGCATCGCCACCCGCCTCGGCGTGATGGGCCAGGTGCTGCACGCGGCTGCACCGCGGGTGGCGCAGATCGTGATGAATACCGCCTACCGGATGTTCCCCGATTCATCGGCGGCGAAGAACAAGGCCGACGACAAGCCGGCGCTGCCCTCGGCCGATCAAATCGCATTCGCGCAAGTCATGCGCGGGATTCACTTCTGACGGCGGCATGATTTCTTATTTATGGCCGGTCATACACAATTTTCGGGGGCTTCAGCGATGAATCAAAAACGACGGATTGCAGTTCTGGTCGGATCGGACAACGACCTGCTGCAACAGGGCCATGCCGGCATAGCATTTCTTGCCGAACAGGCGCGTGCCGGAACCATTGAATTGCTCGGCGTGGAAACGATGAGCGTTCATGGGGTGCATGATGAATGGCGCGAATATCTCGGCGAGAGGCACGCCCGTCAGGATGTCGATATCATCATCGCCGGAGCCGGAATGGCGGCCCATCTCCCCGGCATGACCGACGCGGTGCTCGGCCACGCATTGAAGGACAGGCAGATCCATGTCGTCGGGGTTTCCTTCGAGGACAGGAACGACGACGAGAACACCCGGGCGGCGGAATTGTCGATTGCGCGGGTGCCGGGCAAGCGGCTTGTCTGCGCCGATGCCAAGGGGCAATTTACCGGGCCGGACGGATTCCTCCGCGCCTGTCAGTTTGCGGTGCGGGGTGAATTCGCGGCACTCGATTTGCCGAAGCCGAGGAAGCATGTGAGCAGAAGCATTTCCGAGGCGCTGCGGTTCATTGAAGAGTCGCCGGAGCACGCGACAAAAATCTGATCATCGCTTGCGGCTACACCTGCCATGCGGCAAGACTTACGGCGCCTCCAGCGCCTCCAGCAGTTTGCCCAGCACAAGGGGTGAGAAGGCCATGGCGATGTGACTGACGCCGCCGATGGCGACGTTGCCGGCGCCTGCCAGGGTCGAACAGGCCTGTTGCGGGAAAACGTAATTGTCGTGGCAACTGTAGATGGAAACCGACCCTTGCGGCAGCGGCACCGCACCGGGCGCACCGAGGGCAGTCAGCCAGGGGCTGCCAAGCTCCATCTGGCGGGCGTTGCGGCCCAATCCAAGGCGCGCGATGCCACTGCCCTGATGCGGCGAACCGAGCGTGATCAGGCGCGCCACCCGGTCCTTGCCGTAGCGTCGCAGATAGGCGCGCGCGGCCAGTCCGCCCATGCTGTGGCCGACCAGAATCAGCCGGGATGCGCCGCTCGCCGCCAGCACCTGGTCGACGCGCCGGGCAATGCCTTCCGCATAGGCGTCGATGTCCGCCCAGACCGGCTCCAGGTTGTGCGTCGCCACCGTCCAGCCGGCGGCCTCCAACCGCGGCCGCAGCCAGAACCAGACGCCGCGATTGCACTGGTAGCCGTGAATCAGCAGCAGGGGCAGGCGGCCTGCGGGCGCTTGCGCCAGACGGTCCGGCCCCAGCCAGAAACGTTCCAGGGGCTGGATCAGCGCGAACAGCAGAATCAGCCCGGCATATTCCTCGAGCACCATGCCCAGCGCGCGGGCAGGACTGATGCGCAATTCGTCCGCAACGATGTCGCCCCCCGTCCGGGCCAAGCTGAAAGTCACAGCGACAAACAACAGGCGCAGGCCGAAGAACATCGCCAGGGCGAGGCTTGTCGCCTGCGGCGGGGTCCAGCCGGCGCCGCTTACCAGCAGGCCGCCGCCAAGCGCATAGAACAGCAGTTCGCCCAACAGAAGCCACCGCATTTGCCGCGCCGCCATCGCCGCCTGCCGCTTCAGGCCAGCGCCGCCGCGGGCCGGCCGCTGAGCGACTGCGCCAGCGCCGAGATATTGCGCGCGACGATGCCATACACCGACTGCTGCGGGTTGGCGCCGATGCTGGTGGGAAACAGCGAACCATCGGCCACCGTCAGATTGCCCAACTGGTGATGACGTCCGCGCCCATCGACCACCGACCGGGCGGCATCGCCACCCATCGCACAGCCGCCCATCACATGCGCGCTCACCAGGCGCAGCGCCAAGGGGCGCAGCGGCAGCCGCGCGATACCTTCCTTCGCCGCCGCCCAACTGTCCCATCCGCTGCACTGCTCGTGCACGGCGTAAACCTTCCTGGCTCCCGCCGCGAACTGGATTTCAGCCATGCTCAGCAGGGCGCGACGGGCGCCGTCCCAGATCACGTCGTCGAGCGGGTAATCGAGCAGGGGCGTGCCGTCGTCACGCAGGCGCACCTGGCCGCCGCGACTGGCAACATTGAAGCCGTCGCGCAGCAGGGCAAGCAGAGCGTGGGCGTGAGAAAACTGTTTCATCAATGCGGCATGACCCTCGCCAAAACCCTGCAGGGTGGTGGCGAACAACACCGGATGCAGGGGCGGCGCTTCAAGCTTGTAGCCGAGCGGCCCGTCGATCGGCAGGTTGTCGAGGAAATGGTCGGAATACAGGCTCTGCGGCGTACCCGAGTAACCATCGACCGCCGCTTCCATCAGCGCCGCACTGACCAGGGTCGGATGCAAAAAGGTGCGCCGGCCGAGTTGTGCGGACGGATCGGGAGCGCCACTGCGCAGCAGCAGCGCCGGGCTGCCGATGGCGCCGCCGGCGAGGACGAAATGGCGTGCCCGCAGCCGCACCCGTTGCGTTCGCGGACGTATCCCCGCCGCGTCCATCGCCACGCATTCCAGTCCGGTGACCGTGTCCCCGGTCATGGCGAGACGTTCGGCACGCAGTCCGTAATAGACCGTCGCGCCCAATTCCAGCGCCGCCGGCAGGGTCGTCACCAGCATCGACTGCTTGGCGTTGCTGGGGCAGCCGGTGCCGCAATAACCCAGGTTCCAGCAGCCATTCACATTGCGCCGCATCGCCTGCGTGGCAATCCCCAGCCGGGCCGCGCCGGTGCGCAGGATTTCGTTGTTGGCATTGGGCGATACCAGCCAGGGGCTGATCGACAGCCGCCGTTCGACCATCTCAAACCAGTGCAGCAAGGCCTCCGCCGTGTAATCGGCCAGCCCGAACTGGCGCTGCCAGAAATCGAGCGTAGCCGGCGGCGTACGGAAACTGCTGGTCCAGTTGACCGTCGTCGAGCCGCCGACGCAACGCCCCTGCAGAATGTTGATCCCCTTGTCGGCGGTCTTGCGCGCCGCAGATTCCTGATACAAGGCGGGATAAGCCTCGGCCTCGCGCATGCGGAAATCCCGGCTCGAGCGCAACGGTCCCTCTTCCACCACGATCACGCGCAGACCGGACCGGCTCAGAATTTCGGCGGCGATGCCGCCGCCGGCGCCGCTGCCGACGATCACCACGTCGGCGCTGTCTTCGCGGTCGCTGTCGAGCCGCGCCGCATCGACCACCTTCCAACCGCGCGCAACGCCTTCCTGGAATGGGTCCCTGATCATCATTGCAGCACCGGCGGGCCGGGATAACCGATGGCCGGCCAGGAGTCGGAATCGGCATACCAGGCACCGAGCACAAGATCATGCAGGGCCTGATAGCCGGTTTTCAGCAGGTCCATGGGGCTGTCCTGCCAGCGTCGCAGGAAGGTCTCGATGTCGGCGACGCCGGCCTGATCCCAGTCGGCACTGACACCGGCGACGAGGATGCGCGTCGGGGCGAAGGCCAGCAGCGCGAACAGTTCCGCGACTTCCTTCTGGGCTGACGCACCAAGCGCGGCGACGGCCAGCGCGACGCCCCGGGTGATCCGCTCCAGGGCCGCAGCGCGAGCCGGATCCGTCGCCGGGAAAGCGCCCAGCAGGATGACCGGGGCGATGGCCCGCACCACGCTGCGCAGCGACGGATCGAGCGGATTGGCGGCGACCAGCGCCTGCTTGCCGATGCGGTCCAGCGGTTTGTGCAGCAGCGCAGCCGCCGTCAGCAGCAGGCCGCCACCGATTCCGGTCTTGATGAATTGGCGTCGAGTGAACATGGTCCTCAGCGAATCAGAAAACGGGTGAGGCGCTCGAACAACGCGCCATAGGGTGGATTGAACAGCGCCATGCCGTTCAGCGGCGATTGATAGAACACCGCCTTCTGTTTGGAGAAGGTGCGGAAACCCTCGATGCCGTGGTAATGGCCCATGCCGCTGGGACCGACGCCGCCGAAGGGCAGGTTCTCCTGCGCGATGTGCAGGATGGTGTCATTGACCGTGACGCCGCCGGCCACCGTCTCGTGCAGCACGCGATCGCGGCGCCCGGCATCGTTCTCGAAGCAGTACAGCGCCAACGGGCGCGGATGCCGGTTCACCCAGGCGATTGCGGCGTCGAGGTCGCGGTAGGGCAGCACCGGCAACAGCGGACCGAAGATCTCGTCCTGCATCACGCGCATGCCGTCATCGACGTCGAGCAGCGCCAGCGGCGGCAGCATGCGCCGCGTTGCGTCGGCGGCAGCCGTCGACAGCGGCTCGATCTTCGCGCCGCGCGCCCTGGCGTCGACGACATAGCCCTGCAGTCGCTCGAAATGGCGGTCATTGACGATGGCGGTGTAATCCGGCGTCGTCCCCATGTCCGGGTAGCACCTGGCGACGACGGCGCGCGCCGCCTTGACGAAAGCCTGTTCGCGGCCGGCCGGCACCAGCACGTAGTCGGGCGCGATGCAGGTCTGTCCCGCATTCAGCAGCTTGCCGACCATGATGCGCCCGGCCGCCTTGGCCAGCGGATAGTCGGGGCCGACGATCGCCGGCGACTTGCCGCCGAGTTCCAGTGTGACCGGAGTCAGGTTGTCCGCCGCCATGCGCATGATGTCGCGGCCGACGCCGGTCGAGCCGGTAAACAGCAGATGATCGAAGGGCAGCCGGGCAAAACCGGCGCCCACCGCCGCATCGCCCAAAACCACCGAGACCTCGTCCGCGGCAAAGTACTTTGCCACCAGTCCGGCCAGCAGTTCGCCGCAACGCGGGGTGAATTCGGACATCTTGAGCATCACCCGGTTGCCGGCCGCCAGGGCGGCCGCGAGCGGCGAGATGGCCAGGAACAGCGGATAGTTCCACGGCACGATGATGCCGACCACGCCCAGCGGCTGGTTGATGACGCGCGCCCGCCCCGGGCGGAACCAGATCGATGCCGCCTTGCGCTGCGGCTTCATCCAGGCACCGAAGTGCGAGCGGTTATGGCGGACGGCTTCGAGGCAGGGAAAGATTTCCAGCAGGCGGGTTTCGTGCGCGGAGCGATGGCCGAAGTCCTCACTGATCGCCTTGACGAAGCTCTCCACATTGTCATGTACCAGAGCCGCCAAAGCATCCAGACGCGCCAGCCGGATGCCGCGCTCCACCGCCGGGCTGCGCCGGGTCGCCGCGTGCATGCGCTCGAACACGCCCCTGAACGCTGCTGTCTGCGCTTCCTGATGTAACGCCGCTTCGATCACATTCATCCCGAGTTTCCCTGTCCCCGACAAGCCCGGACATATTGCACCAGTTTAGGCGTCGCGCAGACCACTGATTAGGCCGGCCACTCTAACGGCCGCCTGGTGCGGGGAGAGATAATGCGGCTCCATGGAAAATGATCGCGACAAGGAAGCGACCGGTCGTGCGCTTGCCGGCTGCATCGCCGAGGCGAGACAGTTACGCGCCGGGAGAGCCGGCGACCCGATGCCGGAAGATTATCTGCGGCTCAAGGAATGGCAAGCGGCGCGGTTGGCCCGCACCTATGCCGACCTGCTCGCCAGCGAACGCTACCGCCCGGCGGCGGAATTCTTCCTCAGCGATCTCTACGGCCCCAAGGACTTCCGCAGCCGCGACGAGGAACTGGCGCGCGTCGTCCCGGTCATGGTCCGCGTGCTGCCGGCGCGGGCGCTGCTGACGCTGCTCGAAGCGGTGAAAATGGACACGCTGTCGGAGTCGCTGGACACGGACATGGTGCTGGCGCTGCGCCGCGGCGGACGCAGGAAGGCGCTCGACTGGCCCGCCTACGTGGCGGCCTACCGCAGTTGCGCACGCCGCCCCGACCGCGAACTGCAGATCGCCCTGGTCGACAAGATCGGCAGGACACTCGACCGTCTGACGCGCATGCCGCTGATTCACCTCTCGCTCAAGCTGATGAGCGGCCCGGCCCGTCTTGCCGGGCTCGGCGCGCTGCATGACTTCCTGCAGGGAGGCTTCGACGCCTTCAGCTTCATGAAGGGCGCCGATGAATTCCTGGCAATCGTCATGCAGCGCGAGACTGCGCTGATGCAGGAACTGTTCGCCAATCCGGACGCCAGGGAACCCGGCGTCTGAAACCGAATCCCGCCGCAGCGACCACCGCCGACTCCGGCGATGCGCCGCCGACCCTCAGGCGTACTCCGGCTTGAAGGCCTGATCCGGATTCGCCACCGGGCCTTCGCCGCTCCAGTAGGGCGACAGCTTCCGCAGTTGGGCGATGATCGGCGGCACGGCGGCGATGACGCGGTCCACTTCCTCTGCGGTGTTGTAGCGCGACAGCGAAAAGCGGATGGTGCCGTGCGCCGCGGTGTAAGGGATGCCCATGGCGCGCATGACGTGGCTGGGTTCGAGCGAACCCGAGGTGCAGGCCGAACCGCTCGAAGCGGCGATGCCCTGCCGGTTGAGCAGCAGCAGGATGCCCTCGCCTTCGACGTATTCGAAGGCGATGCTGGCGGTGTTGGGCAGGCGGTAGAGCGTGTCGCCGTTGACGAAGGCATTTTTTACTTTGGCCAGGATGCCGCGCTCGAGACGGTCGCGCAAGCGCTTGACCGTGGTGTTCTCTGCCTCCATGTGCTGCTGCGCCAGGTCGCAGGCGACGCCGAGGCCGACGATGGCGGCAGAATTCTCGGTGCCGGCGCGCCGCCCGCGTTCCTGGTGACCGCCGCGCAACAGCGGCCGGAAACGCGTGTTGCGGCGGAGGTAGAGCACGCCGATGCCCTTCGGCGCGTGCAGCTTGTGGCCGGACAGCGACAGCATGTCGATCTTCGTCGTCTTCAGATCGATGGCCAGCTTGCCCACCGCCTGTACCGCGTCGGTATGGAACATGATGCCTTTTTCATGCGCCATTTCGGCCATTTCCTCGACCGGGAAGATGGTGCCGGTCTCGTTGTTGGCCCACATGATCGAGACGATGGCCACCCGGTCGTTGAGCAGCGACTTGTACTCGTCGAGGTCGACGCGGCCCTTCTTGCTGACCTTGAGCTTATGCACCACGTAGCCCTCTTTTTCCAGCTGGTCGCAGAGCGTCAGGATGGCCGGATGCTCGACCACGGTGGTGATGATGGTCCTGCGCTCGGGCTGGGCCCTGATGGCGGAAAGGATGGCGGTGGAATCCGACTCGGTGCCGCAGGAGTTGAAGACGATTTCCGAGTCGTGCGCGGCGCCGAGCAGGTTCTGCACCTTGATCCTCGCCTCCTTCAGCGCCTTGCCCACCTGGGCGCCGAAACTGTGGATGGACGAGGCGTTGCCGAACTGTTCGGTGAAGAAGGGCAGCATGGCCTCGACCACGGCCGGATCGCAGGCCGTGGTGGCGTTGTTGTCCATGTAGATGGGCTTCATGTGCGGTTCCTCAACAGCGGTGAAAAAACTCAGAAGAACTTACCGCAGAGGCGCGGAGACAACGCAGAGAAAAGCCTAAGGCTTGATTTGAAATCCTCAGCGAAACCTCTGCGCCTCCGCGCCTCTGCGGTGAATGTCGATTTTTCAAAACCCTTTAGTGATTCGCCAGCGCGCCGACCGGCAGCACCTGCACCAGTTCGCCGAGCGCCTCGACCAGCTTGTGCTGGATGCCGCCCAGCGTCGCCGACTCCATCTGGCAGCCCTGGCAGGCGCCGGAAAGCGCGACGTAGATCTTCTTGCCTTCGACTTCGACCAGCGTGACGTCGCCGTGGTCGCGCTGCAGCATGGGGCGGATGGCTTCCAGCGTGTCCTCGATCTTGCGGATGCGCTGGTAGTTGGTCAGCTTCGGCTTGACCGGCGACTCGCTCGGCATGGCCGCCGCAGCCTTCTTCGGTGTCGGCTCGCTGTTGTAGAGCCGGCCATTCACCGCGATCAGCACATCCTCGATCTTCTCGTGGCAGGCCGAGCAGCCGCCGCCGGCCTTGGTGAAGTTGGTGACTTCCTCGCGCGTCCTGAGGCCGTTGGCGCGGACGGTGTCCTCGATCATCACGGCGTCGATGGCGAAGCATTTGCAGACCAGGTCGCCCTCCTCATGGTCGTCGCTCCACACCTCGCCGCGATAGTTCGCCACCGCCGCCTGCAGCGCCTCGCGGCCCATGACCGAACAGTGCATCTTCTCCGGCGGCAGGCCGTCGAGGTAGTCGGCGATGTCCTGGTTGCTGACCTTGAGCGCCTCGTCCACAGTCTTGCCCTTGATGATCTCGGTCAGGGCGGAACTGGAGGCGATGGCCGAACCGCAACCGAAGGTCTGGAAATGCGCGTCCTCGATGATCTCGCTCTCCGGATTGACCTTCAGCATCAGGCGCAAGGCATCGCCGCACTTGATCGAACCGACGTCGCCGGTACCGTTGGCGTTGTCCAGCGGCCCCGAGTTCCTCGGGTTGAAGAAATGCTCGCGGACTTTTTCCGAGTAATCCCACATGGTTCAGATCCTCAGGCGGAAAACGATTGGCCGCAGGCGCAGCCGCCGGTGGCATTGGGGTTGTTGAACTTGAAGCCGGTCTGCGTCAGGCTGTCGACGAAATCGACCTTGAGGCCTTCCAGCATGGGCCGGCTCATCGGGTCGACCAGCAGCGTCACGCCGTCACCGATGGCGAATTCATAATCGTCTTCGGCCTTGCTCTGTTCCATGCGCAAACCGTATTGCAGGCCGGAGCAACCGCCGCCGGAAACAAAAATGCGCAAACCGGCGACTGGGGTTTCAGAACCGCGGACGAAGCGGTGAATTGCCTTGGCGGCGGCGGGGGTCAGATCGATCATGTTGGCGGCTCCTGTGGAGGGGGACACTCCATACAGTGCAATCGCCGTACCAGCGGCGGCCAAACGACCTAAGGTATTGAAACGATGAAGGCTTGCCCCGGCATTCGTGCTGCCGTCGCGTGTCGCGGTCGCGCCC
>CAINHS010000090.1 GCA_903848955.1 uncultured beta proteobacterium | reverse complement strand
GGGATTGCATGTGCGAGTTATTGCCCGCGTCAGTCCTGCTGAATACCGGCCACGTTCCAGCCGCGGCTGCCGTCGGCGGGCTTGACCAGATGCCAGACTTCGCTGAAGGCTTCCGGTGCGGCATTGGCTTCTTCGCGCAGTTGGCCGGAGAAGCGCACGCTGGCGATGTGGCGGTTTTCCTCGGTGACGACTTCGAGCAAGTCGGCGTTCAACTGCATGACGTCGGTTTCCTGGGCACGGCCGCCGCGTTCCTGATGCTGCAGCTTGATCTCGGCGAACATTTCGGGCGTGGTGAATTCCCGTATGTCGTCCATGTCGCCGCGGTCGTTGGCGGCCTGCAGGCGCACGAAGCTGAGCTTGGCCTGACGCACGAAGCCTGCGGCATCGAAGTCTGCCGGGATGTTCGCCACGGCAGCGCCTGCCGCCGTTGCGCCGGCGCTTTGCGTCCCTCCGGGGACTCCCTGCGCCTCGAATTGGGCCGGTGCCGGATTGAAGTTTGCCGGCGCCGCATTGCCCGGACCGCTGCCGGCGTATTGCATGCCGGCTGCCGGCGTGCGTTTGCTCATCAGCCAGCGCACGACAAACACCGCAACCATGACCAGCGCCATAATCATCAGCATGTTGCCCATGCCTTCCCCCATGCCGAAGTGGGAGAGCAGCGCGGCGATGCCGAGACCGGCCGCAAGGCCGGCCAAAGGTCCGAGGAAGCGGCTCATGCCGGCCGGTTTCGCCGGTGCGGCAGCAGGTGCCGCGGCTGCTGCCGGAGCCGCAGGCTTGCCGGCCTGCGCCGGCGCCGAGGGTGCCGGTGTCACCTGGCGCTTCATGCCGACCGAGCCGCCACCGCCAAGGCGTTTGGCTTCGGCGGCGGGAACCATCAGGCTGAGTCCTATCACGGCCGCAAAGACGGCAATCAAAAATCGCTTCATATATTCTTTCCCCTCGTCAGAACTTGTAACCACGATGCAGCGCGACGACGCCGGCTGTCATATTGAATACTTCGACCCGCTCCAGTCCGGCTTGTTCCATCATGGCTTTGAGCGCCGCCTGATCCGGATGCATGCGTATCGATTCGGCCAGGTAGCGGTAGGACTCGGCATCCCCGGCAATCTTCTCTCCCAGCCACGGCAACAGCTTGAACGAGTAGGCATCGTAGACCTTTTCCAGCGGTTTCCACACTTTCGAGAATTCAAGTATCAGCAGCCGCCCGCCGGGCCGCAGCACGCGGCGCATTTCCACCAGCGCCCGGTCCTTGTGCGTCATGTTGCGCAGGCCGAAGGCTACCGTCACGATGTCGAAGTGATCGTCGGGGAAGGGCAGCTTTTCCGCGTCGCACTGCGCCACCGGAGCCAGCACGCCTTCATCGAGCAGACGGTCGCGGCCGACGCCGAGCATGGCGTTGTTGATGTCGGTAAGCCAAACCTGGCCATCGGCACCAACGCGGCGGGCGAAAGCCGAGGACAGGTCCGCCGTGCCGCCGGCGACATCGAGTACGCGCTCGCCCGGCCTGGGTGCCGCGATTTCGATGGCGAACTTCTTCCACAGGCGATGCAGCCCCAGCGACATGAGGTCGTTCATCACGTCGTATTTCTGCGCGACCGAGGAGAAAACGCCGGCTACGCGCTGCGCCTTTTCGTTTTCGTCTACGCTTTCAAAGCCGAAATGGGTTTGTGTCATTCTGAGAACGCTGTTGAAATTGATCCGGTTCTAGTGCTTGCCGCAACCGCCGGCCTTCGGCGGCAGTGTCGTCGAGTCTATATCGCGGCTGGCACCTGCCTTTTCAAGCCTTTCGAGGTAATCGGCCCACAGTTCCTGCTGACGGGTGCCGAGGTTGTAGAGCACGTCCCAGGAGTAAATGCCGCTGCTGTGACCGTCAGAAAACGTCGGCTGTACGCCATAGTTGCCGACCGGCTCGAGGGCGGTGATCTCGACATCGCGCTTGCCGGTTTGCAGCGTTTCCTGCCCCGGGCCGTGGCCGCGGACTTCCGCAGACGGGCTGCAGACCCGCAGGAACTCGGCGGGCAGCTGGTAGTGGCCGCCATCTTCGAACTTGAGTTCGAGCATGCGGGACTTCTTGTGCAAGGTGATCTCGGTGGGAATCGGGGTTTTGCGGTCGAGACCGGACATGGCGGCAGCTCCTGTATTGGGCCAGCTATGATAGCGTACGCAGCCGCTCTGATCGATGTCACGGAACCGTCATCAAGCAGCAATAAACTGGGGCTTTTGATTCGTCCCGATATCCCATGCCCGCAACCATACTGGTAGTTGAAGATGAACCGGCGATCCAGTCGTTGATCGAGGTCAATCTGCGCCGCGCCGGCCATCTTGTGCAACTGGCGCCGGACGCCGAGACCGCGCGGCGGATGGTTCTGCAGGCGTTGCCGGACCTGGTGCTGCTCGACTGGATGCTGCCCGGGATGAGCGGCGTCGACTTCGCCCGCCTGCTGCGCAGCGAGCCGCGGACGCGGATGCTGCCCATCATCATGCTCACGGCGCGGGCCGAGGAGCGCGACAAGATAGAAGGCCTCGAACTGGGTGCCGACGATTACGTCACCAAACCCTTCAGTCCGCGCGAATTGACGGCACGCATCAAGGCGGTTCTGCGCCGGCACGCGCCGCAGGCCACCGACGACGCGGTCGAACTTGGCGGTTTGCGACTCGACCCGGAAACCCACCGCGTCACGGCGGGAAACGCCGAACTCGGGCTCGGTCCCACGGAATTCCGCCTGCTGCATTTCATGATGACGCATCCGGAGCGGGTACATAGTCGCTCGCAATTGCTCGACCAGGTCTGGGGCGACCACGTCTTTGTCGAAGAACGCACGGTGGATGTCCATATCCGCCGCCTGCGTGCCGCCCTCGAGGCAAGTGGATACGACGCGTTGATCCAGACCGTGCGCGGCAGCGGCTACCGGATGTCGGCGACGTGACGGCGGTACTTGCCGAACTCGTCGTTGCGCTTGTCCTGACGGCGCTGGCGACCCTGGCCGGCTGGCTGGCTGCGGATCGTCTCGGTGCCGAGCTGATGGCGCTGGCCGTGATCAGCTTCTTCTTCCTGCGCCAGATATGGCTGGTGCGGCGACTGATCCGCTGGGCGGCCTATCCGCTGGGCACGCCCACGCCGAGTGCCAGCGGCGCCTGGGGCGCCGCCTTCGACGCCTTGCAAAGGCGCGGCCGGCTGGCCAACGCCGAGCGCGAGAACGCAACCCAGGAACTGGACCGCTTCCGCCGCGCCGCAGAGGCCCTGCCCGACGGTGTGATGATCCTCGACGGCCAGCGCGCCATCGAGTGGATGAACCTGCAGGCGGAAGCCTGTCTCGGCCTCAAGGGATCGGTTGATACCCACAGCCGCATCACTCATCTGCTGCGCGAGCCGGAGTTTCTCGACTATCTCGACAACTCCGATCACTGTGCCGCGCCGCTGCAGTTCCAGACCCTGCGCAATCCGGGGCGCAGCCTGCAGATTCAGGCGGCTCCCTTTGCCGCCGGACGTACTCTGCTGCTGGTGCGTGACGTGACTCAACTACA
Source organism: uncultured beta proteobacterium (assembly GCA_903848955.1). Classification (GTDB taxonomy): domain Bacteria; phylum Pseudomonadota; class Gammaproteobacteria; order Burkholderiales; family Rhodocyclaceae; genus Sulfuritalea. Next base: position 7,433 of record CAINHS010000090.1, on the reverse strand, counting down.
GAAGCTGGCGACCATGCGCCGTGATTTCGTCGCCAACGTTTCGCATGAGTTGAAGACGCCGCTGACCGTCACCCTCGGCTTCGTCGAAACGGCGCTGGATGCCCTGGACGACACGCCGCCGCAGGAGATTGCGCACTATCTGCAAACCGCGGTCGAGCAGGCGCGCCGCATGCAGCAGCTGATCGACGACCTGCTGACGCTGTCATCGCTGGAAACGGATTCGCCGCCGCCGCTGGAAGATTTGGTGGATGCGGCTGCCCTGCTGGCAGAAATCCGCCAGGAAGTCGAAGCGCTTTCAGCCGGGCGCCATCGCATCACGCTCGAGAACACGGGGCCGCAGAGTCTGCTGGGCAGTGCCCGCGAGCTGCGTTCGGCTTTTGCCAATCTGGCCGGCAACGCCGTGCGCTATACCCCGGATGGCGGCGAGATCGTGCTGCGCTGGAGTTCTGAAGGCCCTGCGGCGGGAGGGCGCTTTTCCGTGCGTGACAGCGGCATCGGCATTGCCTCGCAGCACCTGTCCCGCCTCACCGAGCGCTTCTACCGTGTTGATCGCGGCCGCTCACGCGACGCCGGCGGCACCGGCCTCGGGCTGGCCATCGTCAAGCATGTGCTGGAACGTCATCAGGCGGTGCTGCAGGTCGAAAGCGAACCTGGACGGGGTTCGGTTTTCAGCGCGGTGTTTCCCGCGCACCGTGTTCAGTCGTGAAAATCGCAGCGCTCGAAGTCGATGCCGCGATCGAGGACACGGCGCAGCTTCAGTCCTTTCGTCTGCGCACCGACAATAACTTCAATGCTGCGGTCGAGACGGAAGGAGCCGGCGGGAAGCACGACGCTGGCCGGTTCGCCGAGGGCCTCGATTGCCGGTAGAAGAAAGCCTTGCCGCCAGGCCCCGCGTTGCTCGCCCGACTCCACGATGCGGATGGTCACGGGCCGGGGCTCGCCGGGAAACAACTGCATACCTGCAGTCAGCGAGTCGCTTTCTTCGCGCAGCGCCCAGCGCACGTTGCCCAGAGTGAAACGCTGACTGTCCCGGGTCTTGACCGCAACCAACAGGCCGGCGCCGACGCGGGCGCCCTCCTTGATCGGCCGCTTGAGGTGCAGGCCGCCCGCTGATTCGTTCAGCAGGCTCCAGTCTTCCATCACCTCCCAGTGTTCGACGCGTGAATCCGCTTCTTTGCCGGCATCGGCTGCACGATGGCTGCGGTCGCCGAAAGTCTCGAATTCTTCGCGTTCGCGCCGCAGCGTCGCATCGTCACGGGAGGGGCTGCGGAAGGACTGGCCGTCCGAGAGCTGCGAATGCACTGCCTCGAAACCGGTCACTACCCTGCAACCGCCGCTCGCCGGATATCGTACCTCACGGCGCGATGCGCCGCCCTTGCACCAGCGTTGCAGGACGCGCTGCAGCAACTGGCCCGCGGCCGGCTGGGTGACATCGTCGCCGAGCTGAAGGTCGGCCGGCGCACGGCCTTGTTCGAGCAAGGCGATGCGCGCCAGCAGGCTTTTTCTGAGTTCGGTGGTTTCCAGCCAGCGGCTGCCGCCTGACGACTGCGGCACATAGCCCGCCGCATGATTGGATTCAAGGTCAACCCACAGCGGTACGGCACGGTTGCGAATGTCCTCCGGCGGCGCTTTCAGCAAGGCCAGTTTGGAACTCCAGCGCCTGGCCCAGCGCGCCACCCAGGCCAGATGACGCGCTGCGAGCTCGTACGGGCTTGCCGTGCTGAGCAGGCTGGATTCGGCGTAAGCGGCCAGCGCACTGGTGGTTGTGCCGCCGTGACGCAGAGGATCATTGACGCTGCTGGTGGCGATGCCGCTAGCTTCCGCAGCGAAAAATATCCGGTGCAGCATCCTCCAGTAAATGGCATCAGGCAACTGCTGGCCGCGACAAAGATCAACCTGCCAGTCGGCGAATACCGACAGTGTCCGCTGCGCCAGAAGCGCGGTCCGGGCAGCCATGGCGGCATTGCCCGCGCATCGCTTGTGGTGGGCCTTCAACGCGGGCACTGAGGTAAAACCGCCATCTTCCGGACACAGCGCATCAAAACAGCGCAGATAGCCCGACGCCAGCAAATGCCAGAGGCTCAGCGTGCTTTCCAGCGCCGCCTGTTCGGGCGGCGCAAACGGCAGGGGCTTGCCGGCGAATCTTTTTGCTGCATCGTCCTGCACGTCGCAGACGGGGCCGCGCAGGATCTCGAGAATGGCGAAGCGCTCGGCCGGCGGCAGGGCAAACCGGTGCAGCAAATTGAGCTGGCGCAAGAACATTGCCTGTGCCTGCACGGCATTCGCCTGCGGCACGCTGCCCAGCCATTCCTGGCAGGCGATCGCATTGAGAAAGGCGGGACTCTTTTCCGTTCCGGTGGCAGGCAAGTCAAAGTTCATGGTGATTTGCTCACAAGGGCAAGTTCGGCCTTCAGGGCCTGCGCCAGATCGGCGTTGGCGGGAACGGGGCGGGGAATCCCGTCGCGTTGCGCCGCGGCCCATATCGGCGAGGGAAAGTGACTGTCATCGGTCCAGCGGGGAATCACGTGCCAGTGCAGATGGGGTACCAGGTTGCCGAGACTGGCGAGGTTGATCTTGTCGGGTTGAACAATCCGCCGCAAGGCGCGCTCGGTGGCGAGCACAACCGCCATGACATGGCTCGCCTCGGCGGCGGCGAGGGCGCTCATTTCGGCAACGTGCCGATGCCAGACCACGCGGCAAAAGCCGGGGAAGGCAGCGCCGGCCGCATCGCTGACGCGTACCACGCGGCAAGACGCGTCCTGCCACAACAGATCGCCGCCGGCTTCGGCACAAAGTTCGCAGTTCATGTTCGTGACCATCACACAAGCATAACGCCAATTGGCCGGCCTGTGCCAGATGCAAGTCGGGTGCGGTTCAGAGCAGTATCCGCTCGATGCCGCCGGCATTGGCGCCACGGATGTAGTCTTGCATCCAGTCAGGACCCAGAATCGTTCTGGCCATTTCGACCACCAGGTAGTCGGCGGCAATGGCTGCATCGTTCTCATAGCGCGACAGGCCTTGCAGACACGACGGGCAGGAGGTCAGGATCCTGACTTCCGCATTCGTCTCCGCTTGCCTCAGGCGCGCCGCACCGGCAACGATTTCTTCCTGTTTGCGAAAGCGTATCTGGGTGGACACGTCCGGTCGCGTCACCGCCAGCGTGCCGGATTCGCCGCAGCAGCGGTCGTTCAGATCGACGCGCCGGCCCATCAGTGCGTTGGCCACCTTGATGCCCGAATAGTGTTTCATCGGCGTGTGGCAGGGCTCGTGATACATGTACCTGGCGCCGCCAATCCGGGTGTCGTTCGCCTCCAGCTTGATGCCCTGCTCCATCAGCCATTCGTGGATGTCCAGCAGCCGGCAGCCGGGAAAGATCTTGCCGAACTCGTACTTCAGCAGCTGGTCCATGCAGGTGCCGCAGGAGACCACCACGGTCTTGATGTCCAGATAATTGAGCGTGTTGGCGACGCGATGAAACAGGACGCGGTTGGCGGTGGTAATGGCCTGGCCGAGGTCGGAGTCGCCGCTGGCGTTTTGCGGATAGCCGCAGCACAGGTAGCCCGGCGGCAGCACCGTGGTGGCGCCGGCGTGCCAGAGCATGGCCTGCGTCGCCAGGCCGACCTGCGAGAACAGGCGCTCCGAGCCGCAGCCGGGAAAGTAGAACACGGCATCGGCTTCGTCGTTGGCCCGCCGCGGATCGCGGATTACCGGAATCAGGCGGTCATCCTCGATGTCCAGCAGGCTGCGCGAAGTTCGCGCCGGCACGCCCTGCGGCATCGGCTTGTTGAGAAAGTGAATCACCTGCGCCTTGAGACCGGGCCGGCCCAGCGTCGTCGGCGGATGTTTCACGCTGTCCTGGATCAGGCCGAGCGATTTGCCCAGCGCATGGCCCAGGCGCTGCACCTTGTAGCCGAGCTGGATCATGCCGAGACGCAGCAGCTTGATGGTGGCGGGATCGGTGGCGGTAAGGAAAGCCATCGCTGCTGCCGTGCCGGGATTGAATTTCTTCTTGCCCTGACGACGCAGGAAGTTGCGCATCGCCACCGACACCTCGCCGAAGTCGATATCGACCGGGCAGGGCGTGGCGCACTTGTGACATACGGTGCAGTGGTCCGCGACGTCGGAGAATTCGTCGAAATGCTGCAGCGAGATGCCGCGCCGGGTCTGCTCTTCGTAAAGAAAGGCTTCGATCAGCAGGGAGGTGCCGAGAATCTTGTTGCGCGGGCTGTAGAGCAGATTGGCGCGCGGCACATGGGTCGAGCAGACCGGCTTGCACTTGCCGCAACGCAGGCAGTTCTTGATCGAGTCGGAGATGCCGCCGATGTCGGACTGCTCCATGATCAGCGACTCGGTGCCGAGCAGGCTGAACGAGGGCGTGTAGGCGTTGGCCAGATTGCTGCCCGCCATCAGCTTGCCGCGATTGAAGCGGCCTTCGGGATCGACCTTGCGCTTGTAGTCGCGGAAGGGGCGGATCTCCTCTTCGCCGAGGAATTCCAGCTTGGTGATGCCGATGCCGTGTTCGCCGGAGACCACGCCGCCGAGGCTCCTGGCCAGCGCCATGATGCGCTCGACGGCCTTGTAGGCGGTCTGCAGCATGGCGTAGTGGTCGGAGTTCACCGGAATGTTGGTATGCACGTTGCCGTCGCCGGCGTGCATGTGCAAGGCGACGAAGACGCGGCCGCGCAGCACTTCCTTGTGGATGCCATCTATCCCGGTCAGCACCGGACTGAAGTTGCTGCCGTCGAAAATGGCTTGCAGCGGCGCCTTGAGCTCTGTTTTCCAGGACACCCGCAGGCGGTAATCCTGCATCTCGCGGAAGTGCTGATCCAGTCCGTCAAGCAGTGCCTGCCATCCGGCACGCACCTCGGCCACGAGTTCCAGCGCCTGCTCGCGGCGATCGCCGAGCAGCAGTTCGTGCTCGAGGTTGGCATCACCCGCGTGCAGCGGCAGTTCGCCTTGCAGAAAGGCGGCCAGCGCGTCGGCCAGCTCGATCTTGTTGGCCAGCGACAGCTCGATGTTGATGCGCTCGATGCCGTCGCAGTAGTCGCCCATGCGCGGCAGCGGTATCACTACGTCCTCGTTGATCTTGAAGGCGTTGGTGTGTTTCGAGATGGCGGCCGTGCGGGCGCGGTCGAGCCAGAACTTCTTGCGCGTCTCCGGCGATACGGCGATGAAGCCTTCGCCGCCGCGGGCATTGGCCAGCTTCACCACCGCCGATGCCGCGCTCATCACGGCGTCATCGTCTTCGCCGACGATGTCGCCGATCAGCACCATCTTCGGCCGGCCCGCGTTCTTGCTGTGTTGTTTGGCCTTGGTGGCGTAGCCGACGGCGCGCACGTAGCGTTCGTCGAGATGCTCGAGGCCAGCCAGCCGCACACCTGCCGCCAGCCCGGCGCCGCCCGGCTTGAAGTAATCGGTGATCTCGACGATCGAGGGCACGGCATCCGTCACCCGGCCGAAGAATTCGAGACAGACCGTGCGCGTCACCGGCGGCATGCGGTGCAGCACCCATACCGCCGAAGTGATCAGGCCGTCGGTGCCTTCCTTCTGCACGCCCGGCACGCCGGCGAGGAATTTGTCGGTGACGTCCTTGCCCAGGCCTTCCTTGCGGAACTGCCTGCCCGGCACGTTCAGTTGCTCCTCGCCCAGCTTGTTCCTGCCCGTCGCGTCGTAGCGCGTCAGACGGAAGCTGACCAGTTCCTGCTCGTGGATCTTGCCGAAGTTGTGGTTGAGGCGTTCGACCTCGAGCCAGTTGCCGTCGGGCGTGACCATGCGCCACGAGGCCAGGTTGTCGAGTGCCGTGCCCCACAGCACGGCTTTCTTGCCGCCGGCATTCATGGCGATGTTGCCGCCGATGCAGGAGGCGTCGGCCGAGGTCGGATCGCAGGCGAAGACCAGCCCGGCCTGCTCCGCCGCCTCCATGACGCGGCGGGTGACGAGCCCGGCGCCGGTGCGCACCGTGGCGTAATCAATGACCGTACCGGGCAGGCGCTTGATCGCCACCGCCCCCAGCCCGATCAGCTTTTCGGTGTTGATGACCACCGAAAGGGCTTCCAGCGGAATGGCTCCTCCCGTGTAGCCGGTGCCGCCACCGCGCGGAATGATGGTCAGCCCGAGTTCGATGCAGGCCGCTACCAGCGGCGCCATTTCCTCCTCGCTGTCCGGCGCCAGCACCACAAACGGGTACTCGATGCGCCAGTCGGTGGCATCGGTGACATGCGCCACGCGCGCCAGGCCGTCGAAGCAGATGTTGTCCTTGCGGGTATGCCGGGCCAGCACCTTGAATGCCTTCTTGCGCAGGCGGCGGGTTTCCTCGAACCAGCACTCGAAGGACTGCACGGCGGTTTCCGCCGCTGTCAGCAGGCGCGCCACATGATCGTTGCCGTCGCGCCGCTTGTCGATTTCGCGCAAGCGGTGGCGCAGGGCTTCCACCAGCGCCTCGCGTCGTTCGCGGTTGGCCAGCAGGTCGTCCTCGAGATAGGGGTTGCGCCGCACCACCCAGATGTCGCCCAGCACCTCGTAGAGCATACGTGCCGAGCGGCCGGTAACGCGTTCGCTGCGCAGTTCGGTCAGCGTAGACCAGGCTTGCGCACCGAGCAGGCGGATGACGATCTCGCGGTCGGAGAACGAGGTGTAGTTGTAGGGTATTTCGCGCAGGCGGACGCTCATGCCGGGCATTCGATGGAGCAAAGGGCTTCCATTGTAGGCGAAGGGCCCCGGCGATGTTCCGGACTACACGCCAGGCGAGGCGGCGCTGCTTTTCGCGCGGTTAATCCTCAGCGGGTGGCTCTCGCTGTCATGAGCGTTAGTCAGGTAGAACACCCGGTACAAAGTTGACCAATAGAGCCAGGTCGTCGGCAAGGCTCAGTCGGCGAAATCCGATACCGGTAATCCACCAGCCAATTTGAGGTTCGGCGGCAGAGATTTCCGTCGCAGCGTGTTGCAGTGAGTTGACGCGGCAAGGATCGCCGCGCCGCACATCGGCTTCACCTGCCGGCAGGCCCGCTCTCTGGCCCCTGTTGTGACCTGGGGCGGCCCCTGCTGCTTTCCTGACGAATCTCATGCGGATCCAACCTTCGCAAAAATTTAGCTCTGGGCTTGCTCGAACCCGGGCAATGGACTGCCCATGGGGCCGGCGTTGCGGCAGCGCCGCCGGTCAGAACTCTTCCCAGCTCTCGTCGGTTTTGGCGCCGGGGGCGGGGACAGGCTTTCTGCCTGGCGCCGGCACCGCCGGCCGCGACGGGCGCGGCAACTGGCGCGGCGTGGCATCGCGCAAGCCTGCCGCGGGGCCGGCCGGGCGCTTCGCCGATCCGACTCCCTCCACCAGCTTGAACATTCCCACTGCCTTGACCAGCGCCTGTGTCTGCTCCTCGAGACTCTCGGCCGCCGCCGCGGCTTGTTCGACCAGCGCCGCATTCTGTTGCGTTACCTCG
>CAINHS010000089.1 GCA_903848955.1 uncultured beta proteobacterium | reverse complement strand
TTCTTCGGGGAAGCTATGGAATCATCACCAGGTACTGGGGGCGGCTACCCGGATATATCCGTCGGGTATCGTGCGTTAACCAGCCGTTCAAAATCCATCTAATGGAGCGACTCGTATGTCAGCTCATGGTCCGGAGTACTCATCGAGTTCGAGGTCCATAAGCTGCCATTCGAAATCGTTGGGACGGGGCGAAGAGGAACTTGTCAGATTGGCGACTTGAGTTGAATCCCGATAATTGAGAGGAAATCTTTCACGCCAATTTTGGAGGCACGCATCCATTCAGTAATGCACACTGAATATTTTTGGCAATACCAATAAAAGTACCAAGATCAGGTTCTGCTTGGTGCTGCCAGGAATTGCCAGTCACTGCAGTATCGATTCTTTTGCTCTTGCCAGACGTCGCCAAACAGTTGATGATGCAGACTACTTGGTGACACAAAAAGCGGCCCTCGTGAGGCCGCCTATATTCGATTAATTGCTTTATAATCAATGATTTAGGTCTCACTCCCACTCAATGGTCGCCGGCGGTTTTCCGGAGATGTCGTAGACCACGCGGTTGATGCCGCGCACTTCGTTGATGATCCGATTGGACACTCTTCCCAGCAGTTCATGCGGCAGTTCCGCCCATTTGGCGGTCATGAAGTCCGAGGTCTGCACGGCACGCAAGGCCACCACGTACTCGTAGGTGCGGCCGTCGCCCATGACCCCGACGCTCTTCACCGGCAGGAACACGGCAAATGCCTGACTGGTCTTGTCATACCAGTCGGCGGCGCGCAGTTCGTCTATGAATATAGCATCGGCGCGGCGCAGCAGGTCGGCAAACTCTTGCTTCACCTCGCCGAGAATGCGCACCCCCAGGCCCGGCCCGGGGAAGGGATGACGATAGACCATCTCGTGCGGCAAGCCTAGCGCCACGCCGAATTCCCGGACTTCATCCTTGAACAGTTCGCGCAAGGGCTCGAGCAGTTTGAGGTTCAGCGTTTCAGGCAGGCCGCCGACATTGTGGTGACTCTTGATGGCGTGCGCCTTCTTGGTTTTCGCCCCCGCCGACTCGATCACATCGGGGTAGATCGTGCCCTGGGCGAGCCACCTTGCGTTCGGCAGTTTCTGCGCTTCGGCCTGAAACACTTCGACAAACTCGCGGCCGATTATCTTCCGCTTCTGTTCCGGATCGCTGACGCCCTGCAGATGTCCCAGAAACTGGCTCGCCGCATCGACATGAATAACCTTGACGCCCAGGTTTCGGGCAAAGGTGTCCATCACCTGCACCCCTTCATTGAGTCGCAGCAGGCCGTTATCGACGAAAACGCAGGTCAGTTGATCGCCGATGGCACGATGCAGAAGAGCTGCAACCACTGAGGAATCGACGCCGCCGGAAAGGCCGAGAATCACCTCCTCGCCGCCGACCTGGGCACGCACCTTGTCGATCGCCTCATTGACGTAGTTCGGCATGTTCCAGTCGCGGCCGCAACCGCAGATATCATGGACGAAGCGGGCGATGATTTCGCGCCCCTTGAGGGTGTGCGTGACTTCGGGATGGAATTGCACGGCATAGAAGCCGCGCTCCTCATCCGCCATGGCGGCAATCGGCGTCGATTCGTTGCTGCCGATGATCTTGAAGCCGGGCGGGAGTTCGGTCACCTTGTCGCCGTGGCTCATCCAGACTTCGAGAAGGCCATGGCCCTGCTCGTTGATACGATCCTGAATGCCGTTGAAGAGTTTCGAATGGCCCCTGGCCCGCATCTCGGCATAGCCGAATTCACGAGTCGGGCTGCCTTCGACCTTGCCGCCCAGTTGCGCGGCCATGGTTTGCATACCGTAGCAGATGCCCAGCACCGGCACTCCCAGCTTGAATACGATGTCCGGCGCCTTCCAGTCAGCGGCCTCGTACACCGAATTGGGACCGCCGGACAGAATGATCCCCTGCGGCTTGAAGTCGCGAATGAAGTCTTCGGCAACGTCGAAGGAATGCAGTTCGCAATACACCTGCTGTTCGCGCACGCGGCGGGCGATGAGTTGCGCAACCTGAGAGCCGAAATCGAGGATGAGGATTTTCTGGTGGGTCATGTTGGAAATCTCGCGAAAAGGCAAATGCAGATTCAGTGATGGCTGACGCCGGAATTTTCGATGCGGTGCGCGGCGGCCGAAACAAAAAAGGCGGTGCAGCAGTCTTTCCGAACCGCCGTACCGCCCCTGCCCGGACAATGGACGTCAGTCGATATGGTAGTTCGGTGCTTCCTTGGTGATCTGAACGTCATGCACATGGGATTCGCGGATGCCTGCCGAAGTGATTTCGACAAACTCCGCTCTGGCGCGCATGTCGTCGATGGTGGCACAGCCGACGTAGCCCATGGAGGAACGCAGGCCGCCCATCAACTGGTGGATTACCGCAGTGACCGGACCCTTGTACGGCACGCGGCCTTCGATCCCTTCCGGCACCAGCTTTTCGACATTGGCATCGGAATCCTGGAAATAGCGATCCGCGGCGCCGTCCTTCATCGCACCCAGACTGCCCATGCCGCGATAAGCCTTGTATGAGCGTCCCTGATACAGCACGGTTTCCCCCGGCGCTTCTTCAGTGCCGGCGAACAAGCCGCCCAGCATCACGGTATTGGCTCCGGCTGCGATGGCCTTGGAAATGTCACCGGAAAAACGGATGCCGCCGTCGGCGATGAGCGGAATGGCGCTGGCAGCCAGCGCCTTGGCGACCATGTCCACCGCGGTAATCTGCGGTACGCCGACTCCCGCAACGATGCGTGTAGTGCAGATCGAACCGGGACCGATGCCGACCTTGACCGCGTCGGCGCCGTGATCAACCAGCGCCAGCGCCGCGCTGGCCGTGGCGATGTTGCCGCCGATCACCTCGACGTGCGGGAAATTCCGCTTGACCCACTGCACGCGTTTCAGCACACCCTCGGAATGGCCATGGGCGGTATCGACCACGATCACATCGACGCCGGCTTCGGCCAGCAGTTCGACGCGTTCTTCGGTGCCTTCACCGACGCCAACCGCGGCGCCTACCCGCAGATGACCCTGTTCGTCCTTGCAGGCAAAAGGGTGTTCGCTGGATTTCAGAATGTCCTTGACTGTCACCAGGCCGCGCAACTGGAAGTCGCTATTGACCACCAGCACGCGTTCCAGGCGATGCCGGTGCATCAGGGCCTTGGCTTCCTCGGCGGAACTTCCCTCGCTGACCGTGATCAAGCGCTCACGCGGGGTCATGATGGCCCGTACCGCCTGATCGAGGTTGATCTCGAAACGCGTGTCGCGATTGGTGACGATGCCTACCACTACCCCGTTATCCACCACCGGCAAACCCGAAATCCGGTGGCTGCGCGTTAGTGCCAGAACTTCACGCACGGTCATGGTCGGCGGAACGGTAATCGGGTCTTTCAGCACACCTGATTCGAAACGCTTGACCTTGGCCACCTCCGCCGCCTGGGCCTTGGGAGTGAGGTTCTTGTGCACTATGCCGATGCCGCCCTCCTGCGCCAGAGCAATCGCCAGTCGCGCCTCCGTCACCGTATCCATGGCAGCGGAGAGCAATGGCAAATTCAACTGGATCTTGCGGGTAAGGCGGGTGGCGAGGCTGACGTCACGGGGAAGGATCGCCGAATGGGCGGGAACCAGGAGGACGTCGTCAAACGTCAGCGCCTTCTGGAGCAGTCGCATAATTATTTTCCTTGTTTGGTGCCGAAACGAGGTTTCCAGTGAAGGCTAACGCCGGCACCGCCGACGTTAAGCGTAGCGGCCAGAACTAAAATCGCATTATACGCGGGTCCGGCCCCTCCCCGTCCGCGGATGGCCGATGCTATTCGCCGCCGCCCTTTTTTAACGCCTTGCCCTCGGCAACCCTTTGTTTGCGGGCTTCCTTGGGATCGGCCAGCAACGGACGGTAGATTTCCACCCGATCGCGATCGCGCAGAGCGGTGTCCGGTCTGGCCAGTTTGGCGTAGATGCCGAGCTTGTTGCTTGCCAGGTCGATTTCCGGATACCTGGCCAGCAGGCCCGAGGCTTCTATCGCCTGCCCCACCGTGCTGCCGGCAGGCAAACTGAGGCTGGCGACTTCCTGGCGCTCCGGCCGGGCATAGACAACCTCGACCTGTATGGTTTCAGCCATAGACTTTCTGTGCCCTTTTGACAAAGGATTCGACGAAGGTGTTGGCGATGTGATTGAACACCGGGCCGACAACCTTTTCCAGCAGGTGGCTGGAAAACTCGTAGTGAAGGCGGAATTCCACCTTGCACGCGGTCTCGCCCAGCGGCGTAAACCGCCAGTGTCCGTCCATATGCGCGAAAGGGCCATCGGTCAACCGGATATCCATCAGTACCGGCTCTTCCTTGACGTTCTCCGTCGAGAAATGCGACTTGAGGCCGTGGTAGTTGATGTGCAGCGTTGCCGCCGTCCGCGTTGCGGTGCGCTCGTGCAATTCCGCACCGCCGCACCAGGGCAGAAACTGCGGATAGTCCTCGACACGGTCCACCAGCCTATACATCTGCATCGGCGTGCGTTCGATCAGTACTGATTTTTCGACCAGGGCCATCGCAAAACCGTGTGGACAGGGTGCAGTAGAATGCCCCATTTTATCGCGCTACTCCATGAGCATCGCCGACAACAAGAAGGCATTCCACGATTACTTCATTGAAGAGCGCTACGAGGCCGGTCTGGCGCTCGAAGGCTGGGAAGTGAAGGCAATCCGCGCCGGACGCGCGCAAATCAAGGAAGCCTACGTGGTGTTGAAGCGGGGCGAAGTGTTTCTCATCGGCGCCCATATCACGCCGCTGCTTTCGGCCTCGACCCACGTCCACCCCGATCCGGTGCGGACGCGGAAGTTGCTGCTGCATGCCGCCGAAATCAGCAAACTCATCGGCAAGGTGGAGCGCGCCGGCTACACCCTGGTACCGCTCGATCTGCATTACAGCAAGGGCCGCGTCAAGCTGTCGGTCGGCCTCGCCAAAGGCAAGAAGCAGCACGACAAACGCGACGCCGAAAAAGAACGCGACTGGGTTCGCGAAAAGAGCCAGATCATGAAAGCGAAGCTGAGATGAGCGGCTCTTTCGGTGGAGGCTAAGGTGAGCAACGCGAACCTTAAGCCGCGCAGCGGCGGCCGGAACCAAAATGGTCAACCAGATCATGAAAGCGAAGCTGAGATGAGCGGCGCGGCGAAAGGCCCGCGTTTCGGCCCGTCGCGCCCATGACCCCCACCACCCTGCTCTGGCTGGTGACCGGCTGCCTGATGTTGCAGCCTCTGTCGACCGACCTCTATCTCGCTTCACTGCCGGGCATGGCCAACGACTTTGGCGTCACGCCGGCGGCGGTGCAGCAAACCCTGTCGCTGTTCGTCTTCGGCTTCGGTACCGCACAACTTGTCAGCGGCCCCTTGTCCGACCGTTTCGGCAGGCGACCGGTGTTGATCGGCGGCCTCGCCTTATATCTGCTTTCGGGGCTTGCCTGCGCCGCCGCGCCCGGCCTCGACTGGCTGGTGCTGGCCAGGTTCGTTCAAGCCATCGGCTGCTGCACCGCCGTGGTCGTCGCCCGCGCCATCATCCGCGATGCCTATTCGCCTGCCGAGGGAGCCCGTGTCTTGGCCAAAGCCAGTTCGCTGCTGGCCCTGGCGCCGATCCTGGGACCGATTCTCGGCGGCTACCTGCAGGTGGCTTTCGGCTGGCGCGCCGCCTTCCTCGCTCTGGCGCTGGCGGGTCTCACGGTCTGGATCGCCGCCTTGCGCCGCATGAAGGAATCCAACCGCAAGCTCAACCCCGATGCCATGAGGCTCGCCAGCCTCGGCCGGACCTACCTCGATGTCATCCGCACGCCGGCCTTCTGGGCCTATGCGCTGCCGGGGGCAATGTCCTACGCCTCGATATTCGTATTCATTTCCGGCACCCCCTTTGTGCTCATCCGGGTCCTCGGCATTGCCCCGCAGTACTACGGCTATCTCTTTGCCTTCGGCGTGTGCGGCTATCTGAGCGGAACCCTGATCTGCCGCCGCCTGCTGGGCAGCATGGGCATCGAGCGGGTACTGAAGCTGGGCACGACAATCGGCCTGCTCGGCGGACTGAGCTTCCTTGGCCTGGTGCTGGCCGACGTGCGACATTGGACTCTGGTGGTGGCGGCGCAATTCACGGTCATGACCGCCCACGGCGTCAACTTTCCCTGCGCCCAGTCAGGCTCGCTGGCGCCCTTTGCCAAGCAGGCCGGCGCCGCCGCAGGTCTGTTCGGCTGCCTTACGATGTATGCCGCCCTGCTCGCCGGCACCTGGGTCGGCCGCAGCCACGACGGCACCCTGCTGCCCATGGCGACGATCAGCGCCACGGTGACCGTCATGTTGTTTACCCTGACACGGCTCATGGCTCGCCATGGCAGGACGGCATAAGCCGGGCGCCGGCCGTCAGTAGACGAAGCGCGTCTTCAGGTCGTCCAGATTCAACTCCTGCAATATCTGCTCCAGCCGTTGCCTGGCGTTACCCCGCGGCGCATCGCTGAAACGGGCGACGATCAACTCGTTTTTCATCGAATGCTCCCAGCCGACCAGTTCGGTAACGCTTAGCCGGTAGCCGTGCGCCTCGAGCAGCAGGCAACGCAGCACATTGGTGAGTTGGCTGCCGAATTCACGGGTGTGGATCGGATGACGCCAGATTTCCGACAAGGGCGTCGCCGCCAGAGATTCGTTCTTGTGCCGGCGCAGCACGGCCGCGACTTCAGCCTGGCAGCAGGGCACCAGGACGATGAATTGCGCCTGCCGGTCGAGGGCAAACCGGATGGCATCATCGGTCGCCGTATCGCAGGCATGCAGCGCCGTGACGATGTCGACGCGCCGCGGCAGTTGCTCCGACTGAATCGATTCCTCGACCGAGAGATTGAAGAAGGACATGCGCCCGAAGCCCAGTCTGTGCGCCAGATCCCTGGATTTCCCGACCAGTTCGGCACGGCTCTCGATGCCGTAGATGCGGCCGCTGTCCCTGGCCTTGAGAAACAGGTCGTAGAGGATGAAGCCGAGGTAGGACTTCCCCGCCCCATGGTCGACCAGCGCCAGGTCACCGCGCTGCCCCATCACCTCGTCCAGCAGCGGTTCGATGAACTGATAGAGGTGATAGACCTGCTTCAGTTTGCGCCGGCTGTCCTGGTTGAGCTTGCCGTCGCGGGTCAGGATGTGCAGTTCCTGAAGCAGCGCAAGCGACTGCTCAGGATGGATTTCCGCAATGCCGCTACCGGCCAAGTTCAATCCTCGGCCGGCAGGCGAATGATGTGCTGGCCGGACTTTTCGTCGCGCTCGAGGAGGATCAGCTTGTGCTTCCTGGCGTCTTCCAGCAGTTCGCCGAAGGAGCGGTAGCCGTAGTAAGACTCGCTGAAACCCGGCTTGCGCCGCTTCAGGGTCTGCTTGACCATGGAACCCCATATCTTCTCGTCTTCGCCACGCTCGGTGACCAGGGCTTCAACGGTTTCCACCACCAGATCGATTGCCTCCTGCCGCTTCGGGTCTTCGCTCTTTTCATCGGCTTTCGGTTTTGCCGTGGCGCTGACCGCCGGCTTGGCAGCGGCCTTGCGTTCGTTGCGCTGCTTCTTCGCCGGCAGTTCCCGCACCAGATCGTCGTAGAAAATGAATTCATCGCAATTGGCCGCCAGCAGGTCGGATGTGGCCGCCTTGACGCCGACGCCGATGACGCGCTTGTTGTTCTCGCGCAGCTTGGACACCAGCGGCGAGAAATCCGAGTCGCCGCTGATGATGACAAAGGTATCGACATGCGACTTGGTGTAGCACAGGTCGAGGGCATCGACCACCATGCGGATGTCGGCGGAGTTCTTGCCCGACTGGCGGACGTGGGGAATCTCGATCAGTTCGAAAGCCGCTTCGTGCATCGGTGCCTTGAACTCCTTGTAGCGCGCCCAGTCGCAGTAGGCCTTCTTGACCACGATGCTGCCCTTGAGCAGCAGGCGTTCGAGGACCTTGCCGATGTCGAACTGGGCGTACTTGGCGTCGCGCACGCCGAGGGCTATGTTCTCGAAGTCGCAAAACAGCGCCATGCTGGTAATTTCCGGATTGCCTGCCATGTGAGATTCAATACAAGGATGGTAAGAGTGCCAAGTGTCTCACGGACCGACCTCCTGTCACCGAAAGCCTGCGGGCCGCGCGTAACCCGGCATAATGCCGCCTCTCCTGCATCCCGACCCAGCCCGCGTCCAATGTCCGCCCCCCTCGAAACCCTGCGCCGCGTCTTTGGCTACCCCTCGTTTCGGGGCCCGCAGGAGGAGATCATCGAGCACCTGACCGGCGGCGGCGACGCGCTGGTGCTGATGCCCACCGGCGGCGGCAAGTCGCTGTGCTACCAGATCCCCGCCCTGCTCAGGGAGGGCGTCGGCGTGGTGGTCTCGCCCCTCATCGCGCTGATGCAGGACCAGGTCGATGCCCTGCTGCAGGCCGGCGTGCGCGCCGCATTCCTCAATTCCTCGCAGGACTACGAGACGTCTTCGGCGACCGAGCGGCGCCTGCGCAACGACGAGCTCGACCTGATCTACGTCGCGCCGGAACGTCTGCTGACCGATCGCTTTCTGGCGCTGATGGATCACCTGCAAGAACGCCGGCGACTCGCCCTGTTCGCCATCGACGAGGCGCATTGCGTCTCGCAATGGGGCCACGATTTCCGCCCTGAATACATCCAGTTGTCGGCCCTGCACCAGCGCTACCCGACGGTGCCGCGCATTGCCCTGACTGCCACCGCCGACCAGTTGACGCGCCAGGAAATCATCACCCGCCTCGGCCTGGATGCCGCGCGCATCTTCATTTCCAGTTTCGACCGGCCCAACATCCGTTACACCGTGGTCGAACGCGACAACCCGCGCCGGCAACTGCTCGATTTTCTCGCGGCCTACCGCGGCTCCGCCGGTGCCCTGCATGCCGGGGATGCGGCTGCGCCGGCCGGCATCGTCTATTGCCTGTCGCGCAAGAAGGTGGACGAAACTGCCGCCTGGCTCAACGAACAGGGCATCGCGGCCCTGCCCTACCACGCCGGACTCGAGGCGGCTGTACGCCAGCGTCATCAGCAGCGCTTCCTGCGTGAAGACGGTATCGTCATGGTCGCCACCATCGCCTTCGGCATGGGCATCGACAAGCCTGACGTGCGCTTCGTCGCCCACCTCGACCTGCCCAAGAGCCTCGAAGCCTATTACCAGGAAACCGGCCGCGCCGGCCGCGACGGCGAACCGGCCGAAGCCTGGATGACCTACGGCCTCAACGACGTGGTAATCCATCGCATGCGCATCGACGAATCGATAGCGGGCGATGAGCAAAAGCGGGTCGAGCGCAGCAAGCTCGATGCCCTGCTCGCCTGGTGCGAAACCGCCACCTGCCGGCGCGCCCTGCTGCTCAAGTACTTCAGCGAGGAGGCCGGCCCCTGTGGCAATTGCGACACATGTCTCGAGCCGCCGCAGTTGTGGGACGGCACGGTCGCCGCGCAAAAAGCCATGTCGGCGGCCTTGCGCACCGGCCAGCGTTTCGGCGCCGGCCATCTGATCGACATCCTGCGCGGCAAGGCCACCGAAAAAGTGCAGCAGTTCGGCCACGCCAGCCTGCCGACCTTTGGCGCCGGCACGGATCTCGACGAGGCCGGCTGGCGCTCGGTGTTTCGCCAACTGCTGGCCGCCGGTCTGCTCCACGCCGATGCCCAGGCGTATGGCGCGCTGCGCCTGACGGACTTGGCGCGCCCGGTGCTCAAGGGCGAGGCCACGCTGATGTTGCGCCAGCAGGTAAAGCGCATGCGGGGCAAAAAGCCGGCGCAGGCGGGACGTCGTGCCGACGCCGGGACGCCGGCATCAGGACCGGAGTCAGATCTGTTCGAAGGTCTGCGTACGTGGCGCGCAACTCTGGCTCGCGAACAGGGTGTGCCGGCCTATGTAATTCTGCACGACAAGACGCTGCGCGAACTTGCCGCACAGCGGCCGGCAAACCTGGCCGACTTGCTCGGTGTGCCCGGCATCGGCCAGGCCAAGGCCGATCGTTACGGAGAAGCCCTGCTGCGGCTGTTGGCTTGATTCGATGCTGCGCAGAATTTTCCGTCGCTGCGGCGGCAGAAGCAGCGGTCATCAGGCGATAATATGCCCCTGAGAACCAAGGAAACCTGTGCAATGAAGCGCCTCGATGATTATCGCCTGCAGTTGGGCAAGCGGGAACTGGTACCGATCATGGTCGGCGGCATGGGTGTCGATATTTCGACCGCCGAGCTTGCCCTGGAGGCGGCACGGCTGGGCGGCATCGGCCACATTTCGGATGCCATGGTGCCGACGGTTGCCGACCGGCGTTTCAATACCAAGTACGTAAAGAACAAGCTCAGGCAGTTCAAGTTCAACGTCGCCAGCACAGACAAGACGATCGTCAAATTCGACCTCGGCTTGCTGGCCGAAGCAACCGCACTTCATGTCGGTCGCACCATGGCGGAGAAGCGCGGCGAAGGACTGGTGTTCATCAACTGCATGGAAAAGCTGACCATGAACGCACCCAGGGACACCCTGCGCGTGCGCCTCAAGGCGGCGCTGGATGCCGGCATTGAAGGCATTACTCTGGCGGCGGGACTGCATCTGGGCTCGTTTGCCCTGATCGAGGATCATCCGCGTTTCCGTGACGTCAAACTGGGCATCATTGTCTCGTCGCTGCGAGCTCTGCAGCTTTTCCTGAAAAAGAGCGCCCGCACCGGGCGTCTGCCCGACTACGTGGTGATCGAGGGTCCGCTCGCCGGGGGGCATCTGGGTTTCGGCATGGATTGGGCGCAGTACGATCTGGCCACGATCGTGGTCGAAATCCGCGAATGGATGAAGGCCGAGCAACTCGACATACCGCTGATTCCCGCCGGCGGCATTTTCACCGGCTCGGATGCGGTCGCTTTCATGGAAATGGGTGCCGCCGCGGTGCAGCTTGCCACACGCTTCACCGTGTCCAGCGAATGCGGCCTGCCGGAGGATGTGCAGCAGGAGTATCTCAAGGCCAGCGAGAAGGATATCGTGGTGAACTCCATTTCGCCGACCGGTTATCCGATGCGCATGCTGAGCAACAGTCCGGCGATAGGCGCCGGCATCCGTCCCAACTGCGAGGCCTTCGGCTACCTGCTGGATTCCACCGGCAACTGCCAGTACATCGAGGCCTACAACCGTGAAGTGGCGCTGCATCCGGAGGCGAAGAAGATCTCCGTGCCGGACAAGACCTGTCTATGCACCCACATGCGCAATTTCCAACTGTGGACCTGCGGCCACTACACCTACCGCCTGAAGGACACCACCCGCCGCAACGAGGACGGCAGTTATCAACTGCTCTCGGCTGAGCACATCTTCCGCGACTACCAGTTCAGCACGGACAACAAGATCGCGCTGCCGGATCAGGCCGGGAAAACGCCCGTCGACAAATAGCGATCACCGCGGTCGCAGACGATGCTGACGATCACCGCGTTCTCCTCCTCAGCGGCGATGCGCAAGGCCACCACCAGCGCACCGCCGGAGGAAATTCCGGCAAAGATGCCTTCCTCGCGCGCCAGCCGCCGCGCCATTTCCTCGGCATGCCCCTGGCCGACGCTTTCGATCTGATCCACGCGCGAAGCGTCGTATATTCCAGGTAGATAAGCTTCAGGCCACTTGCGTATGCCGGGAATCTGCGAGCCTTCCTCGGGCTGGCAACCGATGATGCGGATTGCCGGATTCTGTTCCTTGAAGTAGCGCGAGCAGCCCATGATGGTGCCGGTGGTTCCCATGCTCGAAACAAAATGCGTGATGCGTCCGCCGCTGTCGCGCCATATCTCGGGTCCGGTGCTCTCGTAGTGCGCCAGCGGATTATCCGGATTGGCGAACTGGTCCAGCACGATGCCCTTGCCGTCCCCGGCCATTTGCCCGGCCAGATCGCGTGCCGCTTCCATGCCCCCGGCCCTGGGTGTCAACACCAGTTCGGCGCCGAAAGCGCGCATCGTCTGACAGCGTTCGACGCTCTGATTCTCCGGCATGATCAGGATCATGCGGTAGCCGCGCATCGCTGCCGCCATCGCCAGCGCAATGCCGGTATTGCCCGAGGTGGCCTCGATCAGCGTGTCGCCGGGCTTGATGCGGCCCCGCGCTTCGGCATGGGCAATCATCGACAGGGCCGGACGGTCCTTGACCGAGCCGGCCGGGTTGTTGCCTTCCAGCTTGGCCAGGATCACGTTGTTGCGCCGGATGTTTTCCGCTCCGCCAATGCGCTTCAACTGCACCAGAGGCGTGTGCCCGACGAAGTCTTCGAGCGTCCTCCAAGTCACCGGGCTAGCCATTTCACGTAGTCGGCCACACCCTGCTCCACCGTGGCGAAGGCATCCTTGTAGCCGGCACCGCGCAATTGCGCCAAATCGGCCTCGGTGAAACTCTGGTACTTGCCCTTCAGGGCATCCGGGAAGGGAATGTATTCGATGATGCCCTCTGCCACCAGTTCGGCCACGGCTCGGGCCGGCTTGCCATCCAGCGCGCGGCAGGCATTCACGGTGGCAGCAGCCAGTTCGTTGAAGCTCTGTGCGCGCCCGGTGCCGAGGTTGCAGATACCGGATGCTCTGCTCTCGAGGAAATCCATATTGACCTTGACCACATCGCCGACATACACGAAATCGCGCCGCTGCTCGCCGTTGCCATAGCCGCCGTAGCCTTCAAACAGTTTCACCTTGCCGCCGGCCCGGTACTGATTGAAGTGATGAAAGGCAACCGAAGCCATGCGCCCCTTGTGCTGTTCGCGCGGGCCGTAAACATTGAAGTAGCGGAAGCCGGCGATCTGAGAGTCGGCGTTGATGAGGCGGCGGCGCACAATCTGATCGAAGAGGAATTTTGAGTAGCCATAGACATTGAGCGGCCCCTCGAATTCGCGTTCTTCGCGGAACACCCCGCCGCCGCCATAGACGGAGGCGGACGAGGCATAGAGGAAGGGAACTTCCTGTTCCTGGCAGAAATCCAGCAGGGCCAGTGAATAGCGATAGTTGTTGGCCATCATGTAGCGGCCGTCGGTTTCCATCGTGTCGGAACAGGCTCCTTCATGCAGGATGGCCTCAATGCCGCCGTCAAGTTGGCCGTTCTCTATCAGTTCGAGAAACTCGCGCTTGTCCAGATAGTCGGCGATATCGCAATCGGCAAGATTGAGAAACTTGTCGGCGCGCTCCAGATTGTCGACCGCGATGATGTCGGAAATGCCTCGCTCGTTGAGGCCCTTGACCAGATTTGCGCCGATAAATCCGCAGGCGCCGGTGACGACGTAGTGCATAGGAGTCCTAGTTGATCTGCTTCAATTCGTCCAGGGAACACGTTGCCGTGCCCAGTTTGCCGACCACGATACCTGCGGCGAGATTGGCCTGGCGCATGGCCTGCGGCAGCGACAGGCCGCTGCCCAGCATCACCGCCAGGGTGGCGATCACCGTGTCGCCGGCTCCGCTGACATCATAA
This sequence comes from uncultured beta proteobacterium, assembly GCA_903848955.1. Taxonomy (GTDB): domain Bacteria; phylum Pseudomonadota; class Gammaproteobacteria; order Burkholderiales; family Rhodocyclaceae; genus Sulfuritalea. Next base: position 80,196 of record CAINHS010000089.1, on the reverse strand, counting down.
ACCTCGCGCGCCAGCGCCGGTTCGTGCGCCACACCGCTGTCCGCAAACAGCGTCATGCCTTCCTCGCTGCGGGTGACCAGCAGGGCCTCCAGTTGCAGTTCGTCGCGCAGACGCATGGCCTTCACTTCAAGTTCCGCGTCGCTGTTCCAGCGACCGACGACTTCGCGCAACTCGGAGCGGTTGGGCGTGAGCAGCGTCGCGCCGGTGTAACGGGCGTAGTCCTCGCCCTTGGGATCGACCAGTACCCGCTTGCCGGCAGCGCGGGCGAGAGCAATCATTTCCGTGATGTGCGCCAGACCGCCCTTGCCGTAATCGGAGAGTATCACCACGTCGCAGCCGGCCAGACGGGATTCGAAATCGGCCAACTTGGCCTGCAGGACTTCGTGATCCGGTGCATTTTCGAAATCGATGCGCAACAACTGCTGCTGGCGGCCGATCACGCGCAGCTTGACCGTGGTGCTGAGCTTGGCATCCTCATGCAGACTGCATTCGATGCCCGAATCGGCCATCAGGCGCGCCAGGGTCCGGCCCGCCTCGTCGGCACCGACTACCGACAACAGGGCCACCCGCGCACCCAGCGCGGCGCAGTTGCGCGCCACGTTGGCGGCGCCGCCGGGACGTTCCTCGGTGCGCCCGACCTTGACCACCGGCACCGGCGCTTCCGGGGATATGCGTGAAACCTCGCCGAACCAGTAGCGGTCCAGCATCACGTCGCCGACCACGAGGATGCGGGTCGCTGAAGTATCGGGAATCTGCATGGTCAGAAAAACCTGTCAGCCACAGAGGGCACAGAGAACACAGAGAAAACCCTCTTCTGCATTCCTCTGTGACCCCTGTGCCCTCTGTGGCAAATAATGTCTTTTCATAGTCTGCCGATGGCAAAGTATTCCAAGCCGGCCTTGCGCGGTGTTGCCGGATCGTAGAGATTGCGACCGTCGAATATCACCGGCGTCTTCAGCTTGGCCTTGATCGCAGCAAAGTCGGGGCTGCGGAATTCCTTCCACTCGGTGACGATGACAAGGGCATCGGCACCGTCCAGTGCCGCCATCGGGTTGGGCGCATAGCTGATGCGCGGCTCGGCGCCGAGGACGCGCCGCGCTTCATGCACGGCCACCGGATCGTAGGCGCAGATCGATGCGCCACGCGCCAGCAGGTCGGCGATCAGCACCAGGCTGGGTGCCTCGCGCATGTCGTCGGTATTGGGCTTGAAGGCCAGGCCCCACAGGGCTAAGGTCTTGCCGCCGAGATCATCGCCCAGACGCCGGGTGATCTTCTGCGCCAGCACGCTTTTCTGTGCCTCGTTGGCCGCCTCTACCGCCTGCAACACCTGCAATTCCTGCCCGGCATCCTGTGCGGTACGGATCAGCGCCTGCACATCCTTGGGGAAGCAGGAACCGCCGTAGCCGACCCCGGGATAGAGGAAGTGGAAACCGATGCGCGGGTCCGAACCGATGCCCTTGCGCACCAGTTCGATGTCGGCGCCCAGCTTTTCGGCCAGATTCGCCAGTTCGTTCATGAAACTGATGCGCGTCGCCAGCATGGCGTTGGCGGCATACTTGGTGAGTTCGGCGCTCTTCACGTCCATCACGATCAGGCGCTCGTGATTGCGCTGGAACGGCGCATACAGTTCCCGCATCAACTCTATGGCGCGGGCGTCATCGACGCCGACGACAATGCGATCCGGCTTCATGAAGTCTTCGACCGCAGCGCCTTCCTTGAGAAATTCCGGATTGGAAACGACGCTGAAGTCGATGCCGGCAGCGCGCGCCTGCAACTCTTCGGCTATGGCCGAGCGCACCCGGTCGGCGGTACCCACCGGCACCGTGGATTTGTCCACCACGACCTTGTAGGAGTCCATGTAGCGCCCGACGTTGCGCGCCGCAGCGACCACGTACTGCAGGTCGGCGGAGCCATCCTCGTCGGGCGGCGTACCGACGGCGATGAACTGCAGCACGCCATGGGCGACTGCAGCCTCGATGTCGGTGGTAAAGCGCAGGCGCCCCGCCGCCTCGTTCTTCCGCACCATCGCTTCCAGGCCGGGTTCGTAGATCGGGATGCCGCCTTCATTAAGCGTGCGGATCTTGGCCGCATCCAGGTCGAGGCAGAGCACGTCGTTGCCGACATCCGCCAGACAGGTGCCGGAGACGAGGCCGACGTAGCCGGTGCCGATGACTGTTATCTTCATGAGGTTCAGAGGGTGATGTCGAATTCTTCGCTGCGTCGGGGCGGATAGGTTTCCCACCCGCCGCAACCGGGGCAGCGCCAGTAGAACTGTCGTGCCTTGAAACCGCAGGCGTCGCAGCGATAGCGCGCGACGCGGCGGGTGTGATTGTGGATCAGATTCTTGATCAGTTCCAGATCAGGGCGCCGCTCGGGAGGAACCACCAGAATCTGCGCCTCGAGCAGTTTGTCGAGGCCGAGCAGTGTCGGGTTGCGGCGCAACTCGTCGCGCACCAGGGCATAGGCGGCTTCCGCCCCGTCATTCTCGAGTTCGGCGCGGAACACCGCGTCAAGCAGGTCAAGCGAGGGATGGCGCTCGAGCCAGCCGCGCAGGAGTTGGATGCCCTGCGCCATGCGACCCAGTTGAATATGCACCGCCATCAGCTTTTCCGCCACCAGCGCGAGATACACCGGGTCTTGCTGCTCGACAGATTTCCAGTGATCGATCGCCGCCTCGCCGGCCCCCAGCTTTGCCGCCAGGTCGCCCAGCAGCAGCGTGGCGCGAACGCATTTCCGGTTGGCCGCCAGCGCCTCGTCGAGCAGGCGACGCGCCTCGTCGTGGCGGTCGTGAAGCATTTCATTCGCCGCCATCTCGCAACGGAATTCGGCAATTTCCTTTTGCCAGAGATGATCGGAGTGATTGGGCATGGCGTCGCAGATGGCGATGGCCTTGGCCCACTCCTTCTCCTGCTGGTAGATTTCCAGCAGGTTCTTGAGCGACTCTTCGTCACGCTCGGTACCGCGCAACTTGACGAATATGTCTTCGGCGCGATCAAGCAGGCCGGCCTTGAGATAGTCCTGGCCGAGTTCAGACAGGGCGTGCAGTCGCTGCACGGCCGACAGGCCGTCGCGCTCGATCAGATTCTGGTGCACACGGATGGCACGGTCGGTCTCGCCGCGGCGGCGAAACAGGTTGCCCAGCGCGAAATGCAGCTCGATGGTTTCCGGATCGACGCGTGCGGCCTCGATAAAGGCTTCGATGGCCTGATCCGGCTGTTCATTGAGAAGGAAATTCAGTCCTTTGAAGTAGGACCGCGGCAAGGCGCGCGACTCCTTCAGGAGGTGCTTGATATCGATCCGCGCGGCGATCCAGCCGAGGCCGAAAAACACCGGCAGGACCAGCAGCCACCAGAGTTCAATTTCCATGTTGCGCAGTCTGCCGGCGAGCGGATTTCGACTGGGGGCGGAGGAATACGCCCAAAGCCGCAGTCAGACCGACCGCGACGCCGATCGCGAACACGGCAAGAATCACCACCGACACCGGCGCCGTCCAGGCCTGATCGAGAAAGAAGCGGAGTTCCATCGGGCCGCTGTTCTTGATCGCCAGGCCGAACAGTCCGACGAAGACCACGACACGCAACAGCCAGACGAGAAGCTTGAGCAGAGTGGTCACAAATAGATTGATGCGAAAAGAATGGAGCGCAGCGGAACTTCAGTCCAGGCTGACGCCGGTTTTGCCGGCGTCAAAGCTGCTGGCCGCAAAAAAAACGGCACCTGTGCGAGGTGCCGCCCTGATGCTCGAGCTAAAACACAGCGACTCATGGCCGGTAATCGACCCGCTCCCGCAATTCCTTGCCGGCCTTGAAATGCGGCACGTACTTCTCGGGTACCTGCACCTTGTCACCCGACTTCGGATTGCGACCGATACGCGGCGGCCGGTAGTTCAGCGCAAAACTGCCGAAGCCGCGTATCTCGATGCGATCACTGCGCACCAGCGCCGCAGTGAGGGCATCGAGAATCATCTTCACGGCGTAGTCGGCATCCTTCGCCACCAGCTGGGGAAAACGCTCCGCCAGCCGGGCGATGAGTTCCGATTTGGTCATGAGATCGCGCTTACGGCTGCTGGTTGAGCTTGGCCTTGAGCAACGCGCCCAGATTGGTCGTGCCGCTGCTGGCCGAGCTTTCGGAAGCCAGCTTCTGCATCGCCTGGCTCTGTTCGACGTGGTCCTTGGCCTTGATCGAGAGGTTGATCGAACGCGTCTTGCGATCAACATTGACGATCATGGTCTCGATGACTTCGCCGACCTTCAGATGCTGGGTCAGGTCCTCGATGCGGTCGCGCGAGAACTCGGAGACGCGCAGATAGCCCTCAACTTCGGAGCCCAGATCGACCGTCGCACCACGCTGATCGACGCTGGTAACCGTGCCGGAAACCAGGCTGTTCTTGTCGTGGGTGGCAACGAAGCTGGTGAATGGATCGCCATCGAGCTGCTTGACGCCGAGCGAAATGCGCTCTTTCTCGACATCGATGGACAGCACTACGGCCTCGACTTCATCGCCCTTCTTGAAGTTCTGCTTGGCTTCCTCGCCGGTGGCCGACCAGGACAGGTCGGACAGATGCACCAGGCCGTCGATACCGCCGGGCAGACCGATGAAGATGCCGAAGTCGGTGATCGACTTGATGGCACCGCGGACCTTGTCGCCCTTCTTGTGGTTCATGGCGAAATCGTCCCACGGGTTGGCCATGCACTGCTTCATGCCGAGCGAAATGCGGCGACGGTCTTCGTCGATTTCAAGAATCATCACTTCGACTTCATCGCCCAGCTGGACGACCTTGGTCGGGTGGATGTTCTTGTTGGTCCAGTCCATTTCGGAAACGTGCACCAGGCCTTCGATGCCCTGCTCGATCTCGACGAAGGAGCCGTAATCGGTGAGGTTGGTGACCTTGCCGAACAGGCGCGTGCCGGACGGGTAACGACGGGAGATTCCCACCCACGGATCCTCGCCCAGCTGCTTCATGCCGAGCGAAACGCGGTTCTTTTCCTGGTCGAACTTGAGTACCTTGGCGGTGACTTCGTCGCCGACGTTGAGCACTTCCGACGGGTGACGCACGCGACGCCAGGCCAGGTCGGTAATGTGCAGCAGGCCGTCAATGCCGCCGAGGTCGACGAATGCGCCGTAGTCGGTGATGTTCTTGACGATGCCCTTGATGACGGTGCCTTCCTGCAGGTTTTCCAGCAGCTTCTGGCGATCTTCGCCCATGCTGGCCTCGAGCACGGCGCGACGCGAGACCACCACGTTGTTGCGCTTGCGGTCGAGCTTGATGACCTTGAATTCGTATTCCTTGCCTTCGAAGGGCGTGGTGTCCTTGACCGGACGCGTATCGACCAGCGAACCGGGGAGGAAGGCGCGAATGCCATTGACCATGACGGTCAGGCCGCCCTTGACCTTGCCGGTGATCAGGCCGGTGACCAGGGCGCTGTCGGTCAGAGCCTTGTCGAGATCGTTCCAGGCCGCGATGCGCTTGGCCTTTTCACGCGACAGACGCGTCGCGCCGTAACCGTCTTCGAGCATCTCGATCGCCACCAGGACGAAATCGCCCGGCTTGGCTTCGAGTTCGCCACGTTCGTTGTGGAACTCTTCGACGGGGATCATGCTTTCGGACTTGAGGCCCGCATTTACGACCACGAAGTTCTGGTCGATGCGGACAATTTCGGCCGTGATGACTTCACCGGCACGCATTTCCTGGCGCTGGAGGCTTTCCTCGAACAGGGCGGCAAAGCTCTCCATGGGTGAATTTTCGACAATACTTTCGGCAATAGCAGTAGACATTGAGTGAGGGACCTTACGGATGTGTGTCACCGGGGTGACGGGTTGGTTGAGTTCAGCCGCGAAGGCCGGGCGGCCCTTGCGACACCTGTGCTGCTCTGCTTGTATGACAAATGCCTGTTACCTGAATCACAGCCCCTGCCGCTTGACTATCGTCATCACGGCAGCCACTGCTGCTTCGATGTCGAGCCGGGTGGTATCCACCAGGTCGGCGTCTTCGCAATGCCGGAGAGGCGCCACGCTGCGCTGGGCGTCGCGTGCATCCCGTTCCTGCAAATCCTGCAAAAGGGCGTGCATGTTAGCAGGCATCCCCTTTACGATCAACTGTTTATGGCGTCTTTCTGCACGCGCTTCGGCCGAAGCCGTGAGAAACACTTTGGCGGCTGCCGCGGGAAATACCACCGAAGCCATATCGCGGCCGTCGGCCACCAGTCCGGGGAAGCGGCGATAGGCGCGCTGCCGCGCCAGCAAGGCGGCGCGAACCGCCGGCAGTGCAGCTACTTTGGAGGCACCCGCCGAGACTTCCTCGCTGCGGATGGCATCCGTCACATCGTCACCCGCGAGCAGGATGCACCCACCTTCGAAACTTGCCGGAAGGCCGGCCGCGAGTCCCGCTACACCGGCTTCGTCATTGAGCGCCACGCCGGAGCGAATCGACGCCAGTGCCGTCAGGCGATACAGGGAACCGCTGTCCAGGTAGTGGTAACCCATGGCTTTCGCCACACGCTCGGCGACGGTGCCCTTGCCCGATGCCGAGGGGCCGTCGATGGCGATCACCGGCGCAGTGATTTCGGCCAACGCGTCGAAATAGTCGGGGAAGGTTTTGTTGACGCACTGCGGATCATTGATGGTCAGCGGCACGCCACCAAGGGCCGCCAGCGAGAAGCACATCGCCATGCGGTGGTCGTCGTAGGTGTCGATTGCCACGCCCGGCGAAATAGTCGCCGGCGGAGTTACGGCGAGGAAATCGGCACCCTCCTCCACCGTCGCGCCGAGCTTTCTCAATTCGGTCGCCATCGCCGCGATGCGGTCGGTTTCCTTGACGCGCCACGAAGCAATATTGCGCAGCACACAGCGGCCGTCGGCGAACAGCGCGGCGACAGCCAGCGTCATCGCCGCATCGGGAATATGGTTGAGATCGAGATCGAAGGCGTTCAACCGTCCCGACTCGGGAGCCCGTGCCTCGATGTGCTGTTCGCCCCATTCGATGCGCGCACCCATGGTCCGCAGCGCCTCGGCGAAACGCACGTCGCCCTGGATGCTGTTGCTGCCGACGCCCTCGACCCGCACCGGGCCGCCGCCGATGGCACCGGCGGCGAGGAAATACGAAGCCGCCGACGCATCGCCTTCCACGTCCAGCACGCCGGGACTGCGATAACGCTGGCCGGCGGCAATGCTGAAGCGCTGCCAGGCTTCGCGCCTCACCTCGACGCCGAAGCGCGCCATCAGGTTCAGCGTGATCTCGATGTAGGGTTTGGAGATGAGTTCGGTGGTCATCTCGATCACCGCCGCGGCGCCCGTCAGGGGCAAGGCCATCAACAAGGCGGTAAGGAACTGCGACGACACATCGCCGCGCAAGCGGATCGGCGCATCGAGTTTCAGGTTCGCCGGATGAATCGCCAGCGGCGGGAAACCAGGATTTCCCGTGTAGCGCACGTCAGCGCCGATCTGCAGAAGGCCATCGACCAGATCGCCGATCGGCCGCTCATGCATGCGCGCCACGCCGGAGAGCCGGTAATGCCCACCCGACAAGGCCAGCGCTGCCGTCAGCGGCCGGATTGCGGTGCCGGCATTGCCCATGAAGAGTTCGGCATCCTTGACCGGGAAAGTGCCGCCGCAGCCTTCCACACGGCAATTTCCCCCGCTTGACGCCGACACGTCGATGCCGAGCTTTTCCAGCGCCGCCAGCATTACCCGCGTGTCATCGGAATCGAGCAGCTTGCGAATTTCGGTCGCGCCCTGTGCCAGGGCCGCCAGCAGCAGCATGCGGTTGGAAATGCTTTTCGATCCGGGCAGACAGACACTGCCGCGGGCCGAGCGCAAGGGCGGCAGGGTCAGGCCAACCATCACTCGCCCGACGGCAAGAGGGAATCCAGCCAGGCGTCGCGCCGTGCGCGGGCTGTCGAAAACAGGGCTTCCAGTCCTGCCGCATCGCCACCGGCGAGCAGCACCCGGGTACGCATCAGTTCAACCATGTAGGCATCGAGTTCCAGCAGCAGGGCGTGACGGTTGGCGAGACAGATGTCGCGCCACATTTCCGGATGGCTGCTGGCGATGCGCGTGAAATCGCGGAAGCCGCCGGCGGCAAAACCGAAGAGTTGGTCGGCGTTGTCACGACCGGAAAATTCGTGCACCAGGGCAAAGGCCAGCAGGTGCGGCAGGTGGCTGACTGCGGCGAAAACGCGATCGTGCTCGTCTGCGGCAAGTTCCGACACATTGGCGCCGCAAGACTCCCAGGCCGCACGCACGCGGGCAACCGCTGCCACCGAATTTTCCGGCAAAGGGGTCAGCACCACGCGTTTGCCCTGATAAAGATCGGCGGTGGCCGCGCCTACGCCGCTTTTTTCGGCACCGGCAATCGGATGGCCGGGTACGAAGCAGCCGATTTTCGATCCGAGGGCGGCGCGCGCCGCCGTCACCACGTCGCCTTTGGTGCTGCCGGCATCGGTCACCAGAGTATCCGGCCCGAGATGCGGCGCCAGTGCCGCCATCACCGCTGGCATCTGCCCCACCGGCATGCCCAGCAGTACCAGATCGGCGCCGTCCAGCGCGTCGCCCCAGTCGCTGGCTATACGGTCAATGACCCCCAGTTGCAGGGCCTGCTCCAGCGGTTCGCGGCTGCGCCCCATGCCGACCACGCGCCGTGCCTCGCGCGCCGACTTTTGCGCCAGTGCAAACGAGCCGCCGATCAAGCCGACGCCGCAGACGACGACCTTGTCAAAAAGCATCGATCAAGCCAGCGCCTTTCAGTTCCGGCCGCATTACTTGACGCCGGTGACGCCGGCGTCAGCCTTCACTGAAACTGCGTTTTCCAGGGCTTGCAGGAAGCGCGCGTTCTCACTCTCGAGACCGATGGTGACGCGCAGATGCTCGGGCATGGCGTAATTGGCCAGCGGGCGCACGATCACGCCCTGCTTCAGCAGGCGCTGATTGACGCCGGCGGCATCGCCCGCCTTGAAGGTGATGAAATTGCCGTGCGAAGGAATATGCGATAGCCCCAATCGCTTCAGGCCGGCCAGAATCTGTTCCATGCCGCGGCGGTTGGACTCATAGCTCTCCGCCAGGAAGACATTGTCATCGAGGGCCGCCACAGCAGCCGCCAGCGCAAGATTGTTGGCGTTGAAGGGCTGACGTACGCGGTTCAGCAGGTCGGCCACCTCGGCGGAAGCCAGTCCATAGCCAACACGCAGACCGGCAAGGCCATACACCTTGGAGAAGGTGCGGGTGATCAGAAGATTCGGGAATTCCTTGAGCCAGGCCACCGTATCGGCACGATCTGCCGGCGGCAGATACTCGTTGTAGGCCTCATCGAGAACCACGATGAGATGCTGTGGCAGCGACTGAAGGAAAGCCTTGACCTGCGGATAGGGCAGAAAGTTGCCGGTCGGATTGTTCGGGTTGGCTATCCAGACGATGCGCGTATCGGGGCGGATCGCGGCGCGCATGGCATCGGGATCGTGGCCGAAATCCTTGGCCGCAACCGCTATGCATTCGGCACCCGTGGCCATGGTTGCCAGCGGATAAACGGCGAAGGCATGACGCGAAAACACCGAAGAGTAACCCGGCGCAAGAAATACCCGCGCCGCGAGGTCCAGCACGTCGTTGGAGCCGTTGCCGACCACAATCTGGTTCATGCCAAGAGCGTAGCGATCAGCCAGCGCCCGCGTCAGATCGAAGTTGTCCGGGTAGCGCTCGATGCCCGCAGCGGCCTTTTCCATCGCGGCACGGGCCTTCGGGCTCATGCCGAGCGGATTTTCGTTGGACGCCAGTTTGATGATGCTGTCGACCGGAATGCCCATCTCGCGGGCCAGTTCGGTGATCGGCTTGCCGGGAAGATAGGGGGAAATGGCGCGGATGTAGGCAGGTGCAAGTTCGGCTGTACTCATGACTTCCATTTCCTCATAACGATGCGTGCGGGTAGGAACCCAGTTCCTTGACAAACCCGGCCCTGCCACGAAGTTCGTCGAGCGCAGCGGACACGGCGACATCGTGCCGGTGTCCCTCGACATCTATGAAAAAAACGTATTCCCAACGGCTGCCGCCAAAACCGCGCGCCGGCCTTGACTCGAACTTGCTCATGGACACACCATGATCGGCCAGAGGCGTCAGCAGGTCATGCACGGCGCCCGGCTTGTTCTGCGCCGAACAGACGAAGGACGTCTTGTCGCTGCCGGAAGGGCCGGCATCATGAGGCGCCAGCACCAGAAAGCGGGTGGTGTTGTTCGGGTCATCCTCGATATTCGACGCCAGGCGGGTAAGACCATACAGCACGCCCGCAGCCTCGCCGGCAATGGCGCAGGACTCGGCGTCTTCCGCCGCCATGCGGGCGGCCTCGGCATTGCTGGCAACGGGAACACGGGGCAGGTTCGCCAGATTGCGGTTCAACCATTCGTGACACTGGGCCAGCGACTGGGCGTGGGAGTAAAGGCGCTTGACGCTATCCACGGACCCGGCCCGGGACAGCAGATTCTGGTGAATGCGCAGCATCACTTCGCCGCAAATCATCAGCGGCGAGGTCAGCAGCAGATCAAGGCTGCGACTCACCGCGCCTTCGCTGGAATTTTCCACCGGCACCACGCCGTAATCGGCATTGCCCGCTTCGACTGCACGGAATACGTCATCGATGCTGGCGAAAGGCGTGAAGCACGGCGCCGAGCCGAAATGCTTCTGGGCGGCACTCTCGGTGAAGGTGCCGGCCGGACCGAAATAGGCGATGCGCAAGGGTTGCTCGAGCGCCAGGCAGGCAGACATCACCTCGCGGAATATCCGCTGCACGGCGGCATCGGGCAAAGGGCCGGAATTGGCCGCGGCCAGGCGGCGCAACACCTGTGCCTCGCGCTCGGGGCGGTAGATGTTGCCCTGCTTGATTTCGCCGATGCGATGCGCAAACCGCGCCCGCTCGGAGAGCAGGCGCAGCACCTCGTCGTCAGCGCGATCTATGCCCTCGCGCAGGCGGCTGAGTTCGTCCTTCTCCTCAGCCATCAGCCTTCGAGCGGCAGGTAGCGTACCGCGAGCACGCCATCAATTTTGGCGATCGAAGCGACCACCGCTGCCGGCACTTCGCTGTCGACATCGACCAGGGTGTAGGCGACGTCGCCTTTCGACTTGTTCATCATGTTGCGGATGTTCAGGCCGGCCTGAGCCATGGCGGTGGAAATCTGCCCCAGCATGTTGGGCACGTTGGAATTGGCGACGGCGATGCGGAAGTTTGATTCGCGCGGCATCAGCACATTGGGGAAGTTCACCGCATTCTGCACGTTGCCATGCTCCAGATACTCGCGCAACTGGTCGGCGACCATCACTGCGCAGTTTTCCTCAGCCTCGCCGGTGGACGCGCCCAGATGCGGCAGGGCGATGACATGCGGATGGCTATTGACGTGGGCGCTGGGAAAGTCGCAGACATAGGTGCCGAGCTTCTTGGCATCCAGCGCGGCAAGCACCGCCGCCTCATCCACCACGCCCTCGCGGGAAAAGTTGAGCAGTACGGAGCCGTGCCTGACGTGGGCCAGCGCTTCGGCGTTGATCATCTTGCGCGTGGCATCAACCAGCGGCACATGGATAGAGATGAAATTCGCGCTCTTCAGCACCTCGGCCGCACTGTTGGCCTTTTTCACCTGCGACGGCAGGCTCCAGGCCGCTTCGACGGTGATCTCGGGATCGTAGCCGAGCACGTCCATGCCCAGTTTGATCGCCACATCCGCCACCAGGCAACCGATCTTGCCCAGACCGATCACGCCCAGCGTGTGTCCCGCCAGTTCGTAGCCGGCGAAGTTCTTCTTGCCGTCCTCGACCTTCTTTTCCATGGCCGGATCATTGGCATCGAGCGCGGCAACGAACTTCATGGCGCCGCCGATGTTGCGTGCCGCCAGCAGCATGCCGGCCACCACCAGTTCCTTGACCGCATTGGCATTGGCGCCGGGCGCATTGAACACCGGCACGCCGCGCGCCGACATCGCCTTGACCGGGATGTTGTTGGTGCCGGCGCCGGCACGACCGATGGCCCGCACCGAAGCCGGAATGTCCAGCGTGTGCATGTCGGCCGAGCGCACCATGATGGCATCCGGCGTGGCAAGTTCCTTGGCGACCTTGTAACGCTCGGCCGGAAGACGCTTGAGGCCGTTCTGGGAAATGGCGTTGAGAATCTGGATGTTGAACGGATCAGCCATTTTTCGCCTCGAATTCTTTCATGTACGCCACCAGCGCGGCGACGCCGGCAACCGGCATGGCGTTGTAGATGGAAGCGCGCATGCCGCCGACCGAGCGGTGGCCCTTGAGTTGCGCCATGCCCTTGGCCTTGGCACCCTTGAGGAATTCTTCGTCGAGCGCGGCATCCTTGAGCGTAAACGGCACGTTCATGAGCGAACGGTCTTCCCTGCGCACCGGATTGGCGTAGAAGCCCGACGCGTCGAGGTAGTCGTACAGCATCTTTGCCTTGGCGATGTTCTGCTTCTCGATCGCGACCAGGCCACCCTGCTGCTTGAGCCACTGGAACACCAGGCCGGCGATGTAGATGCCGTAGGTGGGCGGCGTGTTGTACATCGAGTCGTTCTCGGCGTGGGTCTTGTAGTCGAGCATGGTTTGCGGAGCGGGCACGCCCTTGCCGATCAGGTCGTCGCGGACGATAACGATGGTCAGGCCGGCCGGGCCGATGTTCTTTTGCGCTCCGGCATAGATCAGGCCGTACTTGCTGACATCGACCGGCTTCGAAAGAATGTTCGACGACATGTCGGACACCAAAGGCACATCGCCGGTTTCGGGTGTCCAGTGAAACTCGACACCGCCGATGGTCTCGTTGGCGGTGTAGTGCACGTAGGCCGCGTCCTTGTCGAGTTTCCAGTCCTTTTGCGCCGGAGCGTAGGCAAACTTGCCGTCCTCGCTGCTGGCGACAATATTCACCTTGCCAAAACCCTTGGCCGCCTTGATCGCCTTCTTGGCCCATTCACCGGTATGCACGTAGTCGGCACTGGGCTTGCCCGCCAGCAGATTCGCCGGAATCATTTCAAACTGCAGGGTGGCGCCGCCTTGCAGGAACAACACCTTGTAGTTGGCGGGAATGCCCATCAACTCGCGCAGGTCTGCTTCAGCCTGGGCATGGATGCTCATGTATTCCTTGCCGCGATGGCTCATTTCCATCACCGACTGGCCGCTGCCGTGCCAGTCGAGCAATTCGTCGGCCGCCTGCTTGAGAACGGACTCGGGCAAAGCGGCGGGTCCTGCGCTGAAATTGAAAATACGTGCCATGGTATTTGTTACTCCTCTGGGTCAAGTTCTTCGGATACTTCTTCCGCTTCTTCGGTTTCAATCACTTTTTCGACGCCGGCAAGATAGGTGCCGTCGTCGAGATTGATCAGCGTAACGCCCTGAGTGGAGCGACTCATGACGCGAATGTCGGTGACGCGGGTGCGGATCAGCACGCCGCCGGTCGAGATCAGCATGATCTCCTCGCGCGTTTCGCCCAGACTGACGAGAACGGCGGCCACGACCTTGCCGTTGCGCTCCGTGGTCTGGATCGCGATGATGCCGCGCAGCCCGCGGCTGTGGCGGGTGTATTCGGCTATCGGCGTCCTCTTGCCGTAGCCGTTTTCAGTGGCCACCAGTATCGAGTAGTCCTCGCTGTCGGCAACCAGCATGGAAATCACCTGCTGCCCGTCTTCCAGCATCATGCCGCGCACGCCGCGCGTCTTGCGGCCCAACGGACGCACTTCGTCCTCATTGAAGCGGACCGACTTGCCCGCGTCCGAGAACAGCATGACATCGCACTTGCCGTTGGTGATCGCCACCCCGATCAAGTGGTCGCCGTCGTCAAGGTCGGCGGCAATGATGCCGGCACGGCGCGGGTTGGCGAACTCGGTAAGCGCCGTCTTCTTCACCGTGCCCATGGCGGTGGCCATGAAGACAAAGTGCTCCTCGTCGAATTCCTTGACCGGCAGGATGGCGGTGATCTTCTCGCCTTCTTCGAGCGGGAAGAGATTGACGATCGGCTTGCCGCGCGAGTTGCGCGTACCTTCCGGCGCTTCGTAGACCTTCAGCCAATACACCCTGCCGCGGTTTGAAAAGCACAGGATGTAGTCGTGAGTATTGGCCACGAAGAGGCAATCGACAAAGTCATCTTCCTTGATCGCCGCCGCCTGCTTGCCGCGTCCGCCGCGCCTCTGGGCGCGGTAATCGGCCAGCGGCTGGCGCTTGATGTAGCCGGTATGCGACAGCGTGACCACCATGTCTTCGCGGACGATCAGGTCTTCCAGATTGATGTCGGCCGTGCTGAAAACGATTTCGGTGCGCCGCGCGTCGCCAAACTGCGCTTTCACCGCCGTAAGTTCCTCGCCGATGATGGTGGTGATGCGTTCGGGACGGGCCAGGATGTCGAGCAGGTCGGCGATCTGATCCATCACTTCCTTGTACTCGGCAACGATCTTGTCCTGCTCCAGCCCGGTCAGGCGCTGCAGACGGAGTTCGAGGATGGCCTGCGCCTGCGCGTCGGACAGCAGATAGCCTTGTTCCGAAAGGCCGAACTCGGCCGCCAGACCGTCGGGGCGCGAGGATGCGGCCGCAGCGCGCTCCAGCATGCCTTCCACCAGCGCCGAACGCCAGGTGCGCGCCATCAGCGCGCGCTTGGCTTCCGCCGGCGTCTGCGCCGCCTTGATCAGCGCGATGATTTCGTCGACGTTTGACAGCGCGACGGCGAGGCCTTCGAGAATGTGGCCGCGTTCGCGTGCCTTGCGCAGTTCGAACACCGTGCGGCGGGTGATGACCTCGCGGCGGTGGGCAAGGAAGCACTGCAGCATGTCCTTCAGGTTGAGCAGCCTGGGGCGGCCATCGACCAGCGCCACCATGTTCATGCCGAAGGTATCCTGCAACTGCGTCTGCTTGTAGAGGTGATTCAGCACCACCTCGGGCACTTCGCCTTTCTTCAGTTCGATGACCAGGCGCATGCCGGATTTGTCCGACTCGTCCTGGATGTGGGCGATGCCCTCGATCTTCTTCTCGTGCACCAGTTCGGCGATCTTTTCCTGCAGGGTCTTCTTGTTGACCTGATAGGGCAGTTCATCGACCACGATGGCCTGCCGTCCGTTGCGCGGCAAGTCCTCGATATGGGTGCGTGCGCGCATGATGACGCGGCCACGACCCGTCAGGTAGCCGTCGCGCACGCCGGAAACGCCGTAGATCAGTCCGGCCGTGGGGAAATCCGGAGCCGGAATGATGTTGATCAATTCGTCGATGGTGGTCTGCGGGTTGCCGAGCAGCAGCAGGCAGGCATCCACCACCTCGTTCAGGTTGTGCGGCGGAATATTGGTCGCCATGCCGACGGCAATGCCGGACGAGCCGTTGATCAGCAGATTCGGGATGCGCGCCGGGAGGATCAGCGGTTCCTGCTCCGAACCGTCGTAATTGGGGCCGAAATCGACGGTTTCCTTGTCGATGTCGATCAGCAGTTCGTGACCGATGCGCGCCATGCGCACTTCGGTGTAGCGCATCGCCGCCGCGTTGTCGCCGTCTACCGAGCCGAAGTTGCCCTGGCCATCGACCAGCATGTAGCGCAGCGAAAAATTCTGCGCCATGCGCACGATGGTGTCGTACACCGCCGTGTCGCCGTGCGGGTGGTATTTACCGATGACGTCACCGACGATGCGCGCCGACTTCTTGTAGGCCTTGTTCCAGTCGTTGGAAAGCTCGTGCATGGCGAACAGCACACGGCGATGCACGGGCTTCAGGCCGTCACGCACGTCCGGCAGCGCCCGCCCGACGATCACGCTCATGGCGTAATCGAGATAAGAGTGACGCATCTCCTCTTCGAGGCTGATCGGCAGGGTTTCTTTGGCGAACGAGGTCATGAAGGCTTGCCTCCGCCGACGGGCGGCGGGCGATAGCGTAAAAGAGGGCGATTTTAGCATGCGGAGATAGCCGCGACAGGTTGTCGCCGGCGGCCAAATCTGGTTGAATCAGCCCATGAACACACCCGCAGCTTCAGGCGCCGCAAGCACCGAGATTGACCTCCTGATCCGTCCGCAATGGATCATCCCCGTCGAACCCGCCGGGCTGACCCTTAGCGGACACGCGCTGGCGGTCCATAACGGCCTCATCGTTGCCCTGCTGCCGGACGAGGAAGCTCTGCAGCGCTTCCGTCCGCGGCAGACGCTCGACCTGCCGGGTCAGGTGCTGTTGCCGGGCCTGGTCAATCTCCACACCCACGCCGCGATGAGCCTGCTGCGCGGCTTTGCCGACGATCTGCCCTTGATGCGCTGGCTGACGGAGCGCATCTGGCCTGCCGAAGCGCGCCACGCCGGTCCCGATTTTGTCCGCGCCGGCACCTTGCTGGCCTGTGCCGAAATGCTGCGCGGCGGCATCACCACCTTCAACGACATGTACTTCTTTCCGGACGCCGCCGCAGAGGCAGCGCGGCAGATCGGCATGCGCGCCGTGCTGGGACTCATTGTCATCGAGTTTCCCACCGGCTATGCCGCTGATGCCGACGACTATCTGGCCAAGGGACTGGCCGTGCGCGACACCTTGAGCGGGGATCCCCTGCTCAGCTTCTGCCTCGCTCCGCACGCACCCTACACCGTCGCCGACAAGACCTTCAAGCGTATCGCCACCCTCGCCGCGCAGCTTGAAATTCCGGTGCATGTTCATCTTCACGAAACGCGCCACGAGATCGAGGAGAGTCTCAAGCAGCACGGCATGCGCCCCCTGGCAAGGCTGCACCGCCTGGGGCTGCTCGGACCGCAATTGATCGCTGTCCATGGTGTGCATCTCGAAGCCGCGGAATTGGACTTGCTGGCTCATGAGGGATGCAATCTGGCCCACTGCCCCACGTCCAACCTGAAACTCGCGAGCGGCATCCCGCCGATGGCCGAAGCCCAGTCACGCGGCCTGAATTTCGGCCTGGGCACCGACGGTGCCGCCTCGAACAATCGCCTCGACCTGTTTCATGAAATGCGCCATGCCGCACTGCTGGCAAAAGGAGCCAGCGAGAACGCCGAGGTGCTTGATGCTCATGTCACGCTCGAGGCCGCCACTCTGGGCGGCGCACGCGCCCTCGGCATGGACGAACAAATCGGCTCCCTGCTGCCCGGCAAGGCGGCCGATATGTGCGCCGTCCGGCTTGACGAATGGTTTATCCAGCCCTGTTTTGACCCCGCCTCGCACCTTGTCTATGTCGCCGGACGCGAGCAGGTCAGCCATACCTGGGTTGGTGGAAAACTGGTGATGAGCAAGGGCCTGCCGCTGCAAATCGACATTTCTCAATTGCACGACATAGCCGCTTTGTGGCATACTCGACTGATGTCCTGACGCTAGGTGTAGTAGGCGACCGGGGAAAAGATGCAATGCTGAATTCCGCCACACTTAATCCCAACAAGGGGGAAATATGATCAAAAGCGCCAAACATTCTCTGCTTCTCGCCACTCTGCTCGGACTTTCAGTTTCCGCCCTTGCTCAGTCGCCGGGAATCGATACCAAGGGTACGGTCGGTTATGCCATTGACCAGCGCGGCTATGTAGTCAAAAGCGGTTTCGGCCTGTGCTGGCGCACCAGCTTCTGGACCCCGGCCATGGCCATCGAAGAGTGCGATGCGGATCTGGTGAAGAAGCCGGCACCGGTTGCGGCTCCTGAGGTACCCAAACCTGTGGCACCCGTAGCGGCACCCAAGCCCGCCGCACAGAAGGTGACACTCGCCGCCGACGCCCTGTTCGACTTCAACAAGGCCAACCTGCGCGACGAAGGCAAGGCCAAACTCGACAAGCTGGCGGCCGACATTCAGGGCATCAAACTCGAAGTGATCATTGCCGTCGGCCACGCCGACCGCTTCGGTAGCGATGCCTACAACCAGAAGCTTTCGGAAAAGCGCGCCGAAGCCGTCAAGGCCTATCTCGTGGCCAAGGGACTCGAGCCGAACCGTATCTACACCGAGGGCAAGGGCAAGAAGCAGCCGGTCACCAAGGCTGACCAGTGCAAGGGCGCGAAGAGCAAGAAGACCGTGGACTGCCTGCAACCCGATCGCCGCGTCGAAATCGAAGTCATCGGCACCAAGACTCAGTAATTTTGCCTGACTCCGGAAAAAGCCCTGCCCTGCAGGGCTTTTTTCGTTATGTCTCCGGCGCCCCCGGGGACCGTATCCATGGATGACCCGGAATAACACCATGACTGAAAGCAGCAACGCTGATCAGCGCGAACTGGACAAATTCGGCGATGCCGCCCATCGCTGGTGGGATCCGAACTCTGAATTCCGCCCCCTGCACGACATAAATCCGGCGCGCCTCGGCTGGATCGACCGCAACGCCGGACTCAAGGGCAAGCAGGTGATCGACGTCGGCTGCGGCGGCGGCCTGCTCAGTGAGGGGATGGCGGCGATGGGCGCCCAGGTCACCGGCATCGACCTCTCCGAAAAAGCACTCGGCATAGCCCGTCTGCACATCTATGAGAGCGGACATGCCATCGACTATCGCCTGATCTCGGCAGAAGCCATGGCGGCAGACGCGCCATCCTCTTTCGACCTCGTCACCTGCCTCGAAATGCTGGAACACGTCCCTGATCCGGCAAGCACCGTCGCAGCCTGCGCGCGACTCGTGAAACCGGGCGGCCAGGTGTTTCTATCCACCATCAACCGGAATCTGAAAGCCTATCTTCTGGCGGTGGTCGGCGCGGAGTATGTTTTCAATCTGCTGCCGCGCGGCACGCACGACTACACGCGCTTTCTCAAGCCGGCCGAACTGGCTCGATTGTGTCGCAATGCCGGCCTCGAGGTTCTCGAGATCACCGGGCTGCGCTACAACCCGCTCAAGCGCGATGCATCGATAGGTGCCGATACCGACGTTAACTATCTGGTGCGAGCCCGGCGCAATGCCTGAGGCAGTGCTTTTCGATCTCGACGGCACACTGGCGGACACAGCGCCGGATCTGGGCGGCGCTCTGAACAAACTGCTTGAGGAACAAGGGCGCCGCCCCCTGCCCATGGACAAACTGAGGCCGCATGTCTCCTCCGGCGCCCGCGGCATGATTGCCGCCGGACTCGGCGTGACGCCGGATAACCCCGGGTATCTTGACCTGCAGCAGAGATTCCTGGTCATCTATCAGGGGGCGCTGTGTGTCGACACCCGCCTTTTTTCCGGCATAGCCGAACACCTCGATGAACTTGACGCCCGGGGAATTCCCTGGGGCATAGTTACCAACAAGTCACAGCGCTTTGCGATTCCTCTCACCGAGCAGTTGGGACTGCGCCGACGCAGCGCCTGCATCGTCTGCGGCGACAGCGCCCGGCGCGCCAAACCCGATCCCCATCCCATGCACCTTGCCAGCGCCGTAATCGGCATCGCCGCCGCCGGCTGCATCTATGTCGGCGACGATGAGCGTGATGTGATCTCCGGCCGCGCCGTCGGCATGACGACCATCGTTGCGGCCTGGGGTTATCTGGGGGACGGCAAGCCTCCTGCCGGCTGGGGGGCCGATGCGATTGCCGCCTCGCCGCAAGATATTCTCGGCCTGGCAGCGGCAAACCGGTAGAATCCGGCTTGTAGTTCGCAGATCAGGTGTCATCTGGTTTGCACCATGCCAGGGGGCGACATGGCTTCGACATGGGTGACAAAGCATGCAGGGCATACCGAGGATCCGGGTACCTCGTAAATCCATCTGGAAAGCACTAACTGCCAACGACGAGCGTTTCGCTCTAGCCGCTTAACAGCGGCTGGCTTCCGAACTGGTTTGCTTCTGGACCAGGTGGCGCAAGCCACATCGGAATCATATACAGGAGATAAGGCTGTGCAAAGTCGCGGTGCACAGTTCGAAAATTCAGCGAATCGCCTTCAACCAGCCTGTCCGTCGGCGTGTTGCGGGTTAAATCAAATGACGCGGCTAAGTATGTAGAACTGTCTGTGGCGCACTTGTGGACGCGGGTTCAATTCCCGCCGCCTCCACCAATAAAATCTAATTAAATCAATTAGTTAGATTGAAATAGCCGGCAAGAAATTGCCGGCTATTTTTTTGGAAAGGCGTCATTTCGGTGAGCCTTTTCATGCGCTCTCACCGGTGACGCAACACGGGACCCGGTAGCAGCGGCCTCACCCGCTTCGCATCGTCCTGCCGGCCTCGAGTCATTCCTGCGCCAGAGCGATTTCGTCGCGGTGACCGAACCCCCTGCTGTTGTCGATGAAATAGACGCGCTCGGGAACCAGCCTGAACCAGCGCACCCGGGCCAGTGCCTTGACCAGCGCCTGAGGTACGTTCGCCAGCGGCCCGACCACCGGGAACTTCTCGGCGTAGAGCTGCTGCGCGCGGATCTCCTCTTCCCCCTCGAGCTCCCTGACCCGGCCTTGCAACTGGATGCCCTTGATCTGCGCCCAGTCGCAATAGTCTTCCTGAATCGTCGCCGCGCAGCGCGCATCCTGCGCCAGATTGCGGCAGTGGCGACTGCCCGGTGCAGACAGAAAAACCAGCGAGCAACCGTCGCTGGCGTAGAACACCGCCGCCGCCCACGGCCCTTCCGCGCCCTGAGTAGCCAGCGTCATGACATGGTGGGCGGCGAGATAGTCCGCCACCGGCCGCGGTAATGCCATCTGCATCAAGCGGAATCCGCCCGCGACTGGCCGGACAGCGCCGCAGCGGCATCGTTCTCGCCGTCCTGACACTCTTGCAGGCGCTTCAGGCGATAGGCGATCTGCGGCCGGGTCAGACCGAGCATCCGCGCCGCCGAAGACAGGTTGCCGCGAGCCTTGTCGACGGCGGTTTCGAGCAGCATGGCTTCAACCTGACCGAGCGTCAGCGTGCCATTGAAAACGGCATCGCGCAGGTCCTTCCCGGTCTCCCAGAAGTTCAGGTCGAGGCCGCCGCTGCGGTCGAGCCCGAATTCCGGCGGCTGTTCGTCAGGGTTTGACACAAACAGGTGGCTAACCTCGATGCGGGTGCCGCTGGGAGCGAGAATCACGCCTCTTTCAACCGCGTTTTGCAGTTCGCGAATGTTTCCCGGCCAGGGGTAGGCCAGCAATGCGCGCTTGGCCTTGTCGGTGAAACCGCGCAGTTTCTTGCCATGGATCGCCGACTGCTTGGCCAGAAAGTGTTTGGCCAGCAGGGGTATGTCCTGCTTGCGCTCGCGCAATGGCGGGATGACGATCTGGTAGGCATTGAGCCGGTAGTAAAGGTCGGAGCGGAAACGCCCTTCCTTTACCATGGTTTTCAGGTCGGCGTTGCTGGCTGCCACCAGCCGCACATTGACCTTGCGCGTCTTCTGGTCGCCGAGACGCTCGATTTCGCCTTCCTGCAGCACACGCAACAGCTTGGCCTGGGCCGACGCCGGCAGGTCGCCGATCTCGTCAAGGAACAAGGTGCCGCCGTCGGCGCGTTCGAAGCGTCCCGGACGGGATACCAGAGCGCCGGTATAGGCGCCCTTCTCCACCCCGAAAAGTTCGGATTCAACCAGTTCCTGCGGTATCGCCGCACAGTTGACGGCAACGAACGGCTTGCTGCTGCGCGACCCCATTTCGTGAAGGCTGCGCGCGAAGACCTCCTTGCCGACGCCGGTTTCGCCCTGCAGCAGGACGCTGATGTGGCTTGCGGCAGCCTGCTTGAGCAGTTCGTAGGCGGCACGAAAGCCGGGGGAAATTCCGGTAACGTCTTGCGGCAACTGATCGCGGTCACCGATCGAAGACCTCAGTTGCACCACCTGGGTTTGCAGTTCGATGAGCTGATCGGCGATCGGCTCGCTGTTGAAGAACCGCATCTGCTCGGCGGCGTCTTCCCATTCCTCGGCGGGTTTGCCGATGATGAGGCAGTTGTTGTGCCCCATGGCGGTACATTCGACTTCCTTGTACAGGATGGTGCGCCCCATGAAAGCCGAAGTGTAGCCGCAGGCATAACCGATCTGGGTCCAGCACACCGGCTCGGTGTGAATGCCGTAATGGTGCCGATGCCATTGCCCCTCCCAGGAGTGCTCCCAGAGAAGCTCGGCGTAGAACGTTCCGCTATGACGGTTCAATTCCAGTTTGACCGGCGTCACCCGCACGATACCCTCCAGGGTATGCAGTTGCGGGCCGGTCATGAAGGCTTCGAGGTCGCTTGAATCCTCGGCACGGGTACGCGCCAGTTCGGCGTCGCGCACGCCCGAGGCGTAACCCATGCGCGTCAGCAGGCCGCGGGCGCGGTCCATGCCCAGAGTGTCGATCAGTTCCTTGCGCAGTGTCGCCTGCGCCTCGGCGTGTACCAGAAGCATGCGGTGCTCGTGCAGCCAGATCTGCCCGGTTTCGGCGCAAAAGTGCACGCGGGCGCGCAGATCCTCACTGTCGGAACGGCCGACGCTACGGAGTTTGGTCATTGCCTCACTCTCCTTATCTTTCCTCATCGGACCCTTTTAGGCCCCGTGTGACAAGAATACCTTGATTGCAGTCAAGCCAGCGACTTTCAGCCGCTGACACCGCCATTTCCGCAAGTGCCTGAAAGATCAAATGACCGGAATTGCAGACAAAATATTTACCAAATGGACAACCCCCGATGGCGGTGTCGCGTCCATGTCACGCTCACCGGTGACTTGCTCTTGTCATTTTGCTGCATATGCGTCCAGCGCCGGACCGACTGCTGCCGCTCTCGCAATCGACAACCGGCGGCTTGTATCTGCAATATATGCTGCACTGCGAAATAGCGCATGGTACAGGCCTTGCTGTACATCTCCCGCTCCCGGCGCCTGAACATGCCCGGATTTCCGATATCCAAAAATAATGCTAGCAGGAGACATTCGATGAAGTTTCCGATTCCGCACGATGTAAAGGCCGCGACGATTCCCGGCACCGAGGGCTGGGAAAGGATGTACCCGTACCAGTACCAGTTCGTCACCGACGACCCGGTACGCAACCAGTACGAAAAGGAGACGTTCTGGTTCTATGACGGACTCCACTATCCGGAGCCGCTCTACCCCTTCGACACCATCTGGGACGAAGCCTGGTACCTTGCCCTTTCGCAATTCAACAACCGCATCTTCCAGGTGCCGCCGGTGCGCGGCGTAGACCACCGCATCATCAACGGCTACGTCTATATCTCGCCGGTGCCGGTCAAGGACGGCGCCGAAATCGGCAGCCGCGTGCCGAATTTCATGGAGCGGGCCGGCTTCTATTACAAGAACTGGGATGCGCTGGAGGCGAAGTGGAAGATCAAGATGGAAGCCACCATCAAGGAACTCGAGGACCTGCAGATTGCGCCGCTGCCGGATCTCGAGGACATCTCGGTGGTCACCGACGCCCTAGGCGAATCAAAGGGCTACCACCTGATCAAGAACTATGACGACCTGATCAATCTCGGCATCAAATGCTGGCAGTATCACTTCGAGTTCCTCAACCTCGGCTATGCGGCCTATGTCTTCTTCATGGACTTCACGCAGAAGCTGTTCCCCAGCATTCCGCTGCAGCGTATTACGCAGATGATCTCGGGCATTGACGTCATCATGTACAAGCCGGATGACGAGTTGAAGGAACTGGCGAAGCAGGCGATAGCGCTCGGGGTCGACCAGGCGGTAACCGGCGCGCGCGACTGGGTGGCGGTCAAGGCCGCCGTCGAGAAGCTGCCGAAGGGTGCGGAATGGCTGGCCGCCTTCGAGAAGGCGCGCTACCCGTGGTTCAACATCTCCACCGGCACCGGCTGGTTCCACACTGACCGCAGCTGGAACGATACCCTCGACATCCCCTTGTCCGGCATCCAGACCTACGTCGCCAAGTTGCGGACCGGCGCCAGCATCGATCGCCCGACCGAACAGGTGCGCGCCGAGCGCGACCGCATCACCGCGGAATACCGCGCCCTGATCAGCAACGAAGCCGACCTGAAGCAATTCGACGAGTTGCTGGGCTGCGCCAAGACGGTCTTCCCCTACGTCGAAAACCACCTGTTCTACGTCGAGCACTGGTTCCACTCGGTGTTCTGGAACAAGATGCGCGAGGTGGCGGCAATCATGAAGGACCACGGCCTGATCAAGGACATCGAGGACATCTGGTACCTGCGCCGCGACGAGGTCAAGCAGGCGCTGTGGGACGTGGTCACCGCCTGGGCTACCGGCGTCACGCCGCGCGGCACCGCGACCTGGCCGCCGGAAATCGAGTGGCGCAAGGGGGTCATGGACAAGTTCCGGCAGTGGAGCGCGCCCCCGGCCATCGGCGTGGCGCCTGAAGTCATCCAGGAGCCCTTCACCATCGTGCTCTGGGGCGTCACCAACAAGTCTCTGGCCGACTGGTCGGCGGTGCAGGAGGTCGGCGATCCCGACAGCATCACCGAGCTCAAGGGCTTTGCCGGCAGTCCCGGCATCGTCGAGGGCAAGGCCCGCGTCTGCCGCAGTGCCGAGGACATCCGCGATCTGCAGGACGGCGAAATCCTGGTAGCCCCAACGACCTCTCCATCCTGGGCGCCGGCCTTCGCCAAGATCAAGGCGGCCATCACCGATGTCGGCGGCGTCATGAGCCACGCCGCCATCGTCTGTCGCGAGTACGGCTTGCCGGCAGTAGTAGGCACCGGGCATGGCACCAAGATCATCAAGACCGGAATGACGATCCGGGTCGATGGTTCTTCGGGTGTGATTTCGATCACCCGCTAGTGCCGCAGGAGGACATCGACAATGGGCAGCGCTTTGGCAATTGGCAGGATTCTCAGGGAGGCCGGGATGGATAGCGCAATGCCGAAAGTGTGCTGGTTCGAGGAGTGCAACAAGGACTCCGTCGCGCTGGTAGGAGGCAAGTGCTCCTCCCTCGGCGAACTCATCAATGCCGGGGTGCGGGTGCCGCCGGGCTTCGCCCTGACGACTAACGGCTATGCGCAGTTCATGCGCGAAGCCGGGATCCAGCCCGAAGTGACCGGCTTGCTGAAGGATCTTGACCATGCCGACATGGACAAGCTCGAAGCAGCCTCCGGCGCCATCCGCGAGATGATCGAATCGCGGCCCATCTCCATCGAACTGGAGGATCTGATTGCCGAGTCCTACCGCAAATTGTCGATACGCTGCGGTGTTCCGGCGGTCCCGGTCGCGGTACGTTCCAGTGCCACGGCCGAGGACCTGCCCGGCGCAAGTTTTGCGGGCCAGCAGGATACCTACCTGTGGATTCGCGGCATCGACGACGTGATGCACCATGTGCGCCGCTGCATCTCGAGCCTATATACGGGTCGCGCCATCGCCTATCGCATGAAAATGGGCTTCCCCCACGAGCAGGTCGCGATCAGCGTCGGCATCCAGAAGATGGCGAATTCGTTTTCCGCAGGCGTGATGTTCACCATCCATCCGATCAATGGCGACCGCTCGGTGATCGTCATCGACTCGAACTACGGATTTGGCGAATCGGTGGTTTCGGGCGAGGTGACGCCCGACCACTTCGTGGTCAACAAGGTGGCACTCGACATCATGGAGCGCACCATTTCCAAGAAGGAGCTCTGCTACACCGTCGACCTGAAGACGCAGAAATCCGTCGCCACCGAGATCCCCTTCGAGCGCCAGAACGTGCAGTCGATCATCGACGATGAAGTCACCGAACTGGCCTGGATGGGCAAGCAGATCGAAAAGCACTACGGCCGCCCGATGGATATCGAATGGGCGATCGACAAGGACCTCCCCGCCGGCGGCAACGTCTTCATCCTGCAGGCGCGGCCGGAAACGATATGGAGCAACAAGCGGCAGACTGCCGTATCTGCAGGCAGTGCTTCAGCAATGGATTACATTCTTTCCAGTCTGCTGACCGGAAAGAAACTCAGCTAGCCAGCCCGAGATTCAATTTCAATCCCATCACCTGAACGACTACGGAGCGACAATGAAAGCACCAGCCAAAGCACCAGCCAAAGCCAAAGCCTCAGCCAAAGCACCCGCGAAAGCCCCGGCCAAAGCAAAACCCATCGACGATATCCGCAGCTACATCGCCGCCCTCGATCTCAATGGCGAGTTGCATCGCGTCAAGACCGAGGTTGACTGGAAATTCGAGTTGTGTCACGTCTCGAAGGTCAATGAGGAACAGAAGGGACCGGCGCTGCTCTACGAAAACGTCAAGGGCTACGACATTCCGGTTTTCACCAGCGCCTTCACCACCACAAAGCGCCTGGCGATTGCACTGGAACAGGACCCGTCGCTGTCGATGAGCCAGCTCGCCAAGAAGTGGATGGAACTGACCACCAAGACCATGGTCAAGCCGAAGTTCGTCAAAAATCCGCAAGTGAAGGAAAACATCATCACGGGCGATGCCGTCGATATCGAGATGTTCCCCTCGCCCTGGTTTTACCCTGACGACGGCGGGCGCTTTTTCGTCACCTCCGGCTTCCTGGTAACCCAGGATCCCGACACCGGCTGGACCAATCTGGGCACCTACCGCGCCCAGGTGCTGGGCAAGAACATCCTCGGCTCGCAGATCATCAAGGGCAAGCACGGCGACATGCACATGAAGAAGTACCAGGAACGCGGCGAACTGATGCCCGCCGCGTATGTGGTGGGAACCGACCCGGTACTGTTCCTGGCCGGCTCGACGCTGGTCAGCGCGCAGGTGGATGAGTACGAGGTAGCCGGTTCGCTGCGCGGCAAGCCGGTCGAGGTATTCAAGTCGGAACTGACCGGACTGACCCTGCCGGCCAATGCCGAGATCATCGCCGAGGGCTGGATCGATCCCAACGAACTGATGGACGAGGGCCCCTTCGGCGAATACACCGGCTACTACTCGGGCAACAAGGGCAAGGACTATCCGAAGCCGGTGCTGCGCATCGCACGCATCCTGCATCGCAACAAGCCGGTGATGTGGGCGACCACCGTGGGCAAACCGATCAACGACATCCACATGATCCAGTCCCTGAACCGCACCGCAACGCTGTGGCATGACCTCGAGACCATGAAGGTGCCGGGCATCCAGAGCGTGTATATCCCGCCCGAAGCCTGCGGCCGCTTCTGGGTCGTGGTCTCGGTCAAGCAGATGTATCCGGGTCACTCCAATCACGTCGGCAATGCCGTCATCGCCACCACCACCGGCCACTATGGCGTGAAAGGCGTGATCGTCGTCGACCATGACATCGAAGCCGACGACTGGGACCGGGTCTGGTGGGCGCTGGCCACCCGTTTCGATCCGAAACGCTCGGCCCAGATCATCGACCGCGGCCGCTCCACGCCGCTCGATCCCGGCCTGCCGATCGAGGCGCGCGACATCACCAGCCGCATCATTCTCGATGCCTGCACGCCTTATGAGTGGAGCAACAAGCCCAACGAAATCTTCATGGATCGCACCGTGCTGCAGAAGGTTTCCGACCGCTGGAACGAATACGGCTTTGCCGGCACCAGCCCGGTGGCCGGCATGATCAACAGGCTGACGCGGCCGGAAGTGAAGAAACCCAAGAGCGGCAAGTGACCCGGCGCCGGCAGGCGGACCTGCCTGCCGGCGTTGCAACCAGACAGCGAAAATGAACTCCAAAAAAGGCATCGTCATCGTCTGCAACCTGGACACGCGCGGCGAGGACATCGTCTTCGTCAAACAACTGATTGCAGATCGCGGCCACGAGCCGATCCTGCTTGATTTCAGCATGGAGGAAGCGCCGCCCTTCGCCGGCGACATCCGCACCGAGGACGTCGCGGCGCGCGGCGGCCTGCCCATCGAAGTGGTGCGCGAGAAGTACCGCTCCGATCGCGACACCGCCACCAACAACCAGATCCGCGGTGCGGCGGCGATTGTCGACGATCTGGTCAGGCAGGGACGCGTGCACGGCATCATCGGCATCGGCGGCGGCACCGCCACCCTGGTTGCCACCTCGATCATGAAGCAGTTGCCTTTCGGCATGCCGAAGCTGATGGCCTCGCCGATGGCGGCGCACCCTGCCTACATCGACAAGTACGTCGGCACGCGCGACATCACCATGCACCACACGGTGCTCGACATCGTCAAGATGAATCCGCTGCTCAAGGCGCAGATCATCAACGCGGTCGGCGCCATCTGCGGCATGGTCGAGATGACTCAGGGTACCAATATCACCTTCGACAAGCCCTGCGTCGCCATCTCCTCATTCGGCTTCGGCGAAATGGCGGTGCAAAGCGCGCTGGCCATGCTGGAGGATGCCGGCTTCACCCCCATCGTCTGCCATGCCCAGGGCAAGGGCGACCGGGCGATGGAGGAGATGATCCGCGACGGCGCCTTTCACGGGGTGCTCGACATCTGCACCGGCGGCATCATGGAACACCTGTTCAAGGGCAACCGCGATCCCGGACCGGACCGGCTGATGGCCGCGGTGGAAACCGGCATTCCCATGGTGCTGGCGCCCTGCGGCCTCGACATCCTGTCCTATGGCGGCCGTGCCGACATGCTGGAACTGACCAGGGATCGCGTGCAGTACGTGCAGGATGCCCTGCGCGTCCAGGTTCGCACCACTGCCGAGGAGTTGCGTCAGGCCGCCGACGTCATCGCAGAAAGGCTGAATCGCGCCAGAGGGCCCTGGACATTCCTGATTCCGCTGCTGGGCTGGTCATCGCTCGACAAGGAGGGGCGACCCATCTACGACCCGGTGGCGGATGCCGCCTTTGTCGCCCGCCTCAAGGAGAAACTCGACGATCCGGCCCGGGTCAGGGAACTTCCCCTGCACCTGTACACGCCGGAGTTCGCCCGTGCCGCAGTCGACGAGTTCGTCCGCCTGCACAAGGCAGGCACGATGCCCGCCGCAGCGGACAGGAAACAAGGCAACAAGGAGAAACGGCCATGATGGTACGCAACTGGATGCAGGCAAACCCGACGGTCATTCCGAGCGACATGCTCGTCTCCGAGGCGAAACGGATCCTCAGCGAAAACAATCTGCACGCGCTGCCGGTAGTAGACGACGGCAGGCTGCGCGGACTGGTAACCCGGGCCAATCTGCTGCGCATGGGCAGCTTCGTTCTGCGCACGCAGAATGCAGACGAGTTCAACTTCTTCGTCACCCGCCTCAAGGTGCGTGACGTGATGGTGCGCAACCCGGCAACGATCCGGGCGGACGACACCATGGAGCATTGCCTGCTGAAGGGTCGGGAGCTCGGCGTGGCACAACTCCCGGTGCTCGACGAGGACGAAGTGGTGGGCGTCATTTCCGCCAACGAGATATTCCAACTCGCCGCCCACTGCCTGGGTGCCTGCGAACGGCGCAGCGGTGTTACGCTGGCACCCGTCAGGCTTGGCCCCGGCGTACTCGGGCGGATTGTCGACGTGGTGGAAGCGACCGGAGCCGTGCTGCAGGCGGTGTATCCGGTCGGACATGCGGATGAGCAGCCGGAATGGGGCTACCCGGAGAAGAAGGTCATTCTCCGCTTTCATGCCGAGGTCGGGAGCGAGGTCGTCACCGCGCTGGAGACAGCCGGCTTTGCGGTCATCGAAACGACAGGGACACAATGCGCGACGCCGCTTAGCTCATAGCCCGGCGCTGCCGCAGCCGATGACAGACGGCGGCAGCAGTGAAACAATGGGCCTGCCATCGGCAATGCGGGATACCGGGGCAACATGGCGCGAGCAAGGCAACGCCGCCGGGAATGAAACATCAATGTGAAGGCCGGCAGCGGCACAAGGCTTGCCGGCCAAACTAATGACACAAGGAATGGACATGAAACTGGTAGTCGGGATCTCGGGAGCGAGCGGAGCCATCTACGGGCTGAGGATTCTGGAAGTGCTGCGGCAGGTAGGGGTGGAAACACATCTGGTGATGTCCGATTCGGCCAAGCGCACGATCGTGTACGAGACCGACTACACGATTGATGCCGTCAAGAAACTCGCCACCCACGTGCATGACGTCAACGACGTCGGCGCCTGCATCTCGTCCGGATCGTTCAGGCACGACGGCATGGTGATTGCGCCCTGCTCCATCAAGACGCTTTCGGCCTTGGCCAACTCGTTCAACACCAACCTGCTGATCCGCTCCGCCGACGTGACGCTGAAGGAGCGGCGCCGGCTGGTGCTGATGATTCGCGAGACCCCCCTCCACCTCGGACACCTGCGACTGATGACGCAGGTAACCGAAACCGGTGCGGTGCTGGTGCCACCGCTGCCGGCCTTTTACCATCAGCCGAAAACGCTCGACGACATCATCAATCAGTCGGTTAACAAGGCTCTCGATCAGTTCAACCTGGGCATCGAGCTGAACCTGTTCAAGCGCTGGACGGGAAACGAAGAGCGCGAACGCGCCAAGTCGGCATGATGTCGCGACGGCGGTCACAGGCAGCGCCGGACAGCGCCTGAATGACGGCGCAACACTGCAGCCGGTGCGGCTCGCGCATGGTGCCGGCGATCATCGCCGAACGGCAGCGCGAACAATGCCCGGCCTGCGGCTTCATCAGCTATCGCAACCCGGCGCCGGTTGCCATGGCGGTCATCGAGCATGAGGGAAAACTGGTACTGATCCGCCGCCGCGACGCACCTCTGGCCGGATATTGGGCGCCACCGGCGGGATATGTCGAAATCGGCGAATCGGTAGCCGGGGCGGCGATACGCGAGGCACGCGAGGAAAGCGGGCTGGAGATTGTGCTGGATGAACTGGCGGGGGTTTACTCGCAAGCCGATGTCGAGGTGCTGATCGTCGCCTATCGCGCCCATGCGGTCGGCGGCTCCCTTGTCGCCGGCGACGACGCCAGCGAAGCCGCGCTGTTTGCCTGCGGGCAGTTGCCGCAACAGCCGCCTGTCGCCGCAGGCACGGCCACCGACGCCTGGCTGCAGCAGGTGATACTCGACCTGACGGCACCGTGGCGGCAGGCGGAGGCCGTGACTTGAACGCTGACAGCAGCCCCGCCCTGACCGAACGACTGGTCGGCTATCTGCGTCCCGGCGCCCCCGGCCTGATGCTCACCAGCGGCGCCGACGGCTATCCCGCTTCAGCCTATACCTGGGTCGTGGTGATGGATGCCGGGTGCCTGCGCTTCGCCGTCGATTGCGGCAGTTCGGCACTGGAAAACCTGCGTCGCAGCGGCCAGGCCTCGTTGCAGATCATCGGTCCGGGCGACATCAGCTTCCTCATCAAGGGCAAGGCGCGCCAGATCAGGCAGCAGATCGAAGCGGCGGCGCCCGCCGCGGTCATGCTCTGGGAATTGGACGTCATGGCGGTCAAGGACCAGTCCTGGGCAGGCGTCACAACCACGGCGCTGCAGTACCAATGGCCGGCCGCACAGCGCGAGGCCATGCACAAGATGGAGCAGGCGGTTTATGCGGAAATGCGCGACCTCGCTGCCTGAACCGGTCCGAAATCTCTCCTACCCAAACACGGCATCCAGACCATGACCTATTTCGACGAAGTGACCGAAACGCTGCCGCGTCAGCAACTGGCTGCCCTGCAGTTGAAAAAGCTGCAGCTGATGCTGACCGAACTGTGGGGCAGAAACCGCTTCTACACCGCCAAGTGGCAGGCCGCCGGCGTGCAGCCGGCCGACATCACGTCGCTCGCCGACCTCTCCCGTCTGCCCCTGACCAGGAAGGCGGAACTGATGGATGACCAGGCCGCCCACGCGCCTTTCGGCAACAACCTGACCTATCCCCTCGATGCCTACGTGCGCATGCACCAGACCTCCGGTACCACCGGCGTGCCGCTGAAAGTGATGGATACCGAGGCATCCTGGGACTGGTGGGGCCGCTGCTGGGGGCACGTTCTGGCCGGCGCCGGAGTCACCGCCTCCGACCGCCTGTTCATGGCCTTTGCCTTCGGCCCCTTCATAGGTTTCTGGGCCGCCGTCGAGGGCGCGCGCAAGATCGGCGCGGTGATGATCCCCGGCGGCGGGCGCGACTCGCAGCAGCGCCTGGAACTGATGCGCGAAGCCGGCGCCACGGTACTCTGCTGTACGCCGACCTATGCCCTGCGACTGGCCGAGGTCGCGCGCGAAATCGGCTTCGACATCAGTGCCATTCCGATGAAAGCCACGGTGCACGCCGGCGAACCGGGTGCCAACGTACCCGCGACCAAACAACGCATCGAGACGACATGGACCGCCAAGTGCTTCGATCACGCCGGCGCCTCGGAGGTCGGCGCCCATTCCTTCGAATGTCTGGTACAACCCGGCGGCACGCATCTGATCGAGAGCGAATACATCGCCGAGGTGATCAATCCGCTGACGGGCGCAGCGGTCGCGCCCGGCGAGCGCGGCGAACTGGTCATCACCAACCTCGGCCGCTGGGGCTTCCCGGTGATCCGCTATCGCACCGGCGATCTGGTGCGGGTGAATCTCGACCGTTGCGACTGCGGTCGCACCTTCTTGCGCTTCGAGGGCGGCATCCTCGGCCGTGCCGACGACATGGTGACGGTGCGCGGGGTCAACGTCTTCCCCGCCGGCGTGGAAAACATCATCCGCAAGTTTGCCGAGGTGGACGAGTTCCGCATCACCGTGACCAAGGTCAAGCAGATGGATGAAATGGACATCGAGGTGGAACTCTGCGAGGGCGCCGACCCCGACGTGGTGCACGAGATCGCCGTCAAGCTGGATTCCATGCTGGCGTTTCGCCCGCGCGTGCGCCAGGTTGCGCGCAATGCACTGCCGCGCTTCGAGATGAAGGCCAAGCGCTTCCATGTCAAACTCGATGAATGAGCAGCCGGACGCCGCCTGATACCGTCATCTACGCTATCGGCGACATTCACGGCCGCGGCGACCTGCTTGCGGCGATTAGCGATCAAATTGCGGCAGATGCGGAGCGGCGGCCGGCGCGGCGCCGGCTCGCGCTATATCTTGGCGACTACATCAGCCGCGGCCTGGATTCGCGCCAGGTGGTTGACCGCGTGCTGCAATGGCTGCCGCAGGGCTTCGAACGGGTAACGCTGAAGGGCAACCACGAGGACCTGCTGCTGCGCTTTCTCGCCGGCGACCTCGATGCCGGGCGCCACTGGTTCGACTACGACGGTCTCGACACCCTGGCACACTACGGCGTCACCGGGGTCGACCGGTTGGCGCGCGATGATGCCGGCGTCGCACGCCTGCGTGATCGCCTTGCCTCGGCCTTGCCGCCATCGCATCTGGATTTTTTCAAGTCCTTGCCGGTCAGCTATCGGGCCGGCGACTACTTTTTCGTCCATGGCGGCGTGCGCCCCGGCGTGCCGCTGACGCAACAAAGCGACCACGACTGCATGTGGATCCGCGATGCCTTCCTCGACTCGGAAGACGATCACGGCGCCGTCGTCGTCCATGGACACAGCATCAGCGCTCAGCCGGTGGTGCGCCGCAACCGCATCGGCATCGATACCGGCGCCTACCACAGCGGTGTGCTGACCTGCCTGGTGCTTGAAGGGGAAAGCCGCAGTTTCCTGCAGACTTGAGCGCTGTGCATCGGATTGTTTTGCTTCCATCTATAATTCCGCTCCGGCAACGCCGGATGACGACGAAGATCGCCGGCGGCAACTGAAACAGCGAATCGAGGAGAAAACAGAGTGGCAGAGCAACAGGCTTCCGCCCCGCTCCATCATCAGGGCATTGCCGAAAGCGGACCCTTCGGACGCCTGCTGCTGGCGACCGCCAAATGGTTTGCCTTCAGCGGCGGCCTGGTCTTCAGCGGCCTGGTTGTCATGTCCATCGTCTCGATCGTCGGCCGCAAGCTGTTCAGCGCGCCGGTGCCGGGCGATGTCGAAGTCCTGCAAATGTTTGCCGCCTTCGCTTCGGCGACCTTCTTCGCCTATTGCCACTTGATGCACGGCGACGTCAAGGTCGACTTTTTCACCGCCAGCCTGGCCGGCCGCAAGCGCTGCTTTCTGGATGCCGCGGGCTCGCTGCTGGTGGGCCTGGCCGGCACGCTTCTGGCCTGGCGCACCTGGGCCGGCGCCATCAGCCTCAGGGAAGGCGGCGAGTCGTCGGCGATCCTCGAGATCCCGGTGTGGATTGCACAGGCATTGATGGTACCCGGCTTCATCCTGCTGGCGCTGGCGGGTTTCTACATGTGCGTGCAAACCTGGGCACGGCGCGGAGTGAAATCATGAGCGGGACGCAGGTCGGCTTCGTCATTTTCGGCTTCCTGCTGACGCTGCTGGTGCTGCGCGTGCCGATCGGCGTCGCCATGTTCATTGCCGGCGGCGGCGGCTACCTCTACCTTACCGGCGGCGAAACCGGACCGCTGCTCAACTCGCTGAAGAACCTCGCCTACGCCCGGCTGTCCAATTACGATCTGGTGGTGATTCCGCTATTCCTGCTGATGGGGCAGTTCGCCACCCACGGCGGCCTCAGCCGCTCCCTGTTCCGCTTCGTCAGCGCCTTCATCGGCCATCGCAAGGGCGGCATCGCCATGGCCGCCATCGGCGCCTGCGCCGGCTTCGGCGCGATCTGCGGCTCATCCCTGGCGACGGCCGCGACCATGGGCCAGGTGGCGCTGCCCGAGTTGAAGCGCTACGGCTATTCCGGCTCGCTGGCCACCGGTGCGCTGGCGGCAGGCGGCACGCTCGGCATCATGATTCCGCCGTCGGTGCCGCTGGTGATCTACGCCATCCTGACCCAGGAATCGATCGGCAAGCTGTTCATGGCCGCCATCCTGCCCGGCATCATCGCCATGCTCGGCTACATGCTGGTGGTACAGATAGTGGTCAGCCTCAACCCGGCGGCCGGGCCCGCCGGGCCGCGCATTCCGTGGCCGGAGCGCATCCGCTGCCTGCTGCAGGTGCTGCCGGTACTGCTGGTGTTCGTCGTGGTCATCGTCGGCATCTACGGCGGCTGGGCCAACCCGACCGAGGCGGCGTCGATCGGCGCCGCCTGCTGCGGCATCCTCGCCTTCCTCTCCGGCAACATGGGCCGCGAGCAGGTGGAAAAGACCCTGCTCGGCACCGCCATGGCGACGGCCATGATCTACCTGGTGCTGCTCGGCGCCGACATGATGAACACCGCGCTGGCGGTGTCGCAGATGCCGGTCGAACTCGCCGAGTGGGTCAAGGGCAGCGGCATGTCGCCCTTGCTGGTGATGGGCATGATCCTGCTCATCTACGTCCTGCTCGGCTGCGTCATGGACGCGCTGGCGATGATCCTGCTGACCATCCCGATCTTCTATCCCATGATCATGGGACTGGATTTCTTCGGCCTGCCGCAGGTCGACAAGTCGATCTGGTTTGGTATCCTCGCCCTCATGGTGGTCGAAATCGGCCTGGTGCACCCGCCGGTGGGCATGAACGTGTATGTCATCAACCGGCTGGCGGTCGATGTGCCGCTGATGGAAACCTTCAAGGGCGTCATTCCCTTCCTGATTTCGGACTTCATACGCATCACGCTGCTGGTGTTTTTCCCGATCGTCTCGCTCTATCTGGTGCGAACCTTCGGCGGTTGATCAGGCATCCCCCTTGTCCCACATCCAATAACGAGGAGATTACACATGCAGTTGCACAAGAAGCTTGCCCCGCTCGTGACCGCGCTGGTCCTTGGCTTTGCCGCCGGCCCCCTGTCGGCGCAGGAAGTCACCCTCAAGGTGCATCATTTCCTGTCGCCCAATGCGACTTCGCAAAAGCTTTTCCTCGGGCCGTGGTGCGAGAAAATCGCCAAGGAATCCAACAACCGGCTCAAGTGCCAGATCTATCCGGCCATGCAGTTGGGCGGCACGCCGCCGCAACTCTTCGACCAGGCCAAGGACGGTGTCGCCGACATCATCTGGACCGTTCCGACGTATCAGGCGGGACGCTTCATCAAGTCGGAAGTCTTCGAAATCCCGTTCATGACCAAGACCGCCGAAGGCAGCAGCCGCGCATTCTGGGAATACATACAGAAAAACTCGCTCGA
Source organism: uncultured beta proteobacterium (assembly GCA_903848955.1). Classification (GTDB taxonomy): domain Bacteria; phylum Pseudomonadota; class Gammaproteobacteria; order Burkholderiales; family Rhodocyclaceae; genus Sulfuritalea. The sequence goes on along the minus strand of CAINHS010000089.1, from coordinate 44,567 downwards.
CGAATTCAAGGGCACCCGGATTCTCATGGCGCACGTGCATGACGGTGCCGAACTGCACTTTGCCGGCAAGCAGGTGAAAACGCTCGAGGACCTGAAGGGGCTCAAGGTGCGCGCACCGACCCGCATCGGCACGCGCATGCTGTCCGCTCTGGGCGCAACGCCGATCCAGATGCCGGCACCGCAGGTCCAGGAAGCGATCTCCAAGGGCGTGGTCGACGGCGCCTCGCTGCCGTGGGAGGTCGTGCCGGGGCTCAAGGTGCATGAGGTCACCAAGTTTCACACCGAGACCGGTGCCGGCCAGCGCAAGATGTCCAACACCATCTTCGTCGTAGCCATGAACGAGGCCAAATACAACAGCCTGCCGGCCGACCTGAAGAAAGTGATCGATGCCAACAGCGGCGCCGAGGCTTCCGCCTGGGCCGGCAAGGTCTGGGACGGCACCATCGTGCCGGGACGCAAGGCAGCGACAGATCGCGGCAATAGCGTCACGGTGCTTTCAGCGGCCGAGTATCAGCGCTGGGAGAAGGCCACTGAAAACGTCGCCCAGGACTGGATCAAGGATGTTGCAGTCAAGGGCGGCGACGGCCAGAAACTGCTCGATGCGGCCAGAGCCCTGATCAACCAGTACGACAAGTAAGTTGCACGGCCGCCGGGGAAACCCGGCGGCACACCGACCTCTGGAAAATGACTCCCGCCAAGAAACCTGAAAATGCCAGGCACGCCCGACTCGACTACGGAATCTTGCCCGGACTGGTCGGTTATCAGTTGCGCATGGCGCAGATCGCCCTCTTCAGGGATTTCGCCATGGGCCCGGGAGAAGAGGACGTCACGCCCGGCCTGTTCGGCGTACTGGTCATCATCGAAGCCAACCCCGACCTCAAACAAAGCGACCTTGCCCGCGCCGCCCGGCTTGACCGCTCGACGGTCGTCACCGTCATCGACAATCTCGAGCGGCGCGGCCTGGTGGAAAGGCGCGCGGCCCTGCACGACCGCCGTTCCAACGCCATCCGGCTGACCGCCGCCGGCGGCGACCTGCTGCGCAAGCTGAAGCGCCAGGTCAGCCAGCACGAAAAGCGGCTGCTGCAGAATTTCAGCGATGCCGAGCGCAAGCTGTTCTTCACGCTGCTGCAGAAAGTGTTTCCCGAACACCGCTGAGCGGCCGTCGCTCCGTGCGACGCAACGGGCAGGCGATTTTTGTCAATATGGATGGAACTCCAACAATTGGTATAGTAGACTAATCACCGTTGCCGGATCATTGTCATGGGCGTCGCCGGTCATGGCCGGGGCCAATCTGCCGAAAGGAAATTCACGTGAAATCCATTCTTAGACTCTCGGTCAACGGCAAGCCTCGTGAAGATGCCGTGGCCGACAACACCCTGTTGATCGACTATCTGCGCGACGCGCTCGGACTCACCGGCACCAAGCAGGGTTGCGACGGCGGCGAATGCGGCGCCTGCACCGTGCTGGTCGACAGCCGCCCGCGCCTGGCCTGCAGCACGCTGGCCCACAGCGTCGCCGGAAGCGAGATCGAAACCATCGAAGGCTTGAGCCATGCCGGCAATCTGTCGCGGCTGCAGCGCGCCTTCCACGAACACCTGGGGACGCAGTGCGGCTTCTGCACGCCGGGCATGATCATGGCCGCCGAAGCCCTGCTGCGCAGCAACCCGCATCCGCAGCGGGCGCAGATCAAGGCCGCGCTGGCCGGCAACCTGTGCCGCTGCACCGGCTATGTCAAGATCATCGAGTCGGTGGCCGCCGCCTCGGCCACCACGGAGCTTTCAGCATGAACGCGCCGGAACGCAAGGTGGTGACGCTGGCACCGGCCGGCCTGCCGCACGGCGTCGGCGCACGCCTGCCCTTCGTCGATGGCATCGAAAAGGTCACCGGCACAGCGCGCTACACGGCCGACCTGCCGGCCGGCGGCGCACTGTTCGGCAAGATCCTGCGCAGCCCCTACGCCCATGCCGACCTGCTCGAAGTCGATGTCAGCGCCGCCCTGGCGCTGCCCGGGGTGCGCGCCGTGATCACCGGCGACGAATGCGACATGCCCTATGGCGTGATCCCGATCGCGCAGAACGAGTTTCCGCTGGCGCGCGGCCGGGTGCGCTACATCGGCGATCCGGTCGCTGCCGTCGCCGCCATCGACGAAGCGACGGCGGATGCGGCGCTGGCCCTGATCCGCCTGCGCGTGCGCGAGCTGCCGGCCTACTTCAGCGCCGCCGCGGCGCGCCAGCCGGACGCCGTGCTGCTGCACGACAACAAGCCGGGCAACATCGAGCGCGCCGTGCACAACGAATTCGGCGACACCGCCGCCGGCTTCGCCGCCGCCGACCTGGTGCGCGAGGACAACTACGAATGCGCCGAAGTCCATCACGCCATGATGGAGCCCAACGCGGCGCTGGCTACCTACGACGCCGAGCGCGGCCACCTGACCCTCTGGTCGGTGACCCAGGTGCCCTACTACGTGCATCTGACGCTGGCGCGCTGCCTCAAGATGGAAGCGGCGCACATCCGCGTCATCAAGCCCTTCATCGGCGGCGGTTTCGGCCATCGCACCGAGTCGCTGAATTTCGAAGTCATCTGCGCCATGCTGGCGCGTGCCGCGCGCGGCACCGTGCGCCTGCTGCAGACGCGCGAAGAGACCTTCCTCAGCCATCGCGGACGGCCCGAAAGCCATATCCGCATGAAGCTGGGCATGACCGCCGACGGCCGCCTGACGGCCTGCGAGGCGGAAGTGGTGCAGCGCGGCGGCGCCTACGGCGGCTACGGCCTGGTCACCATCCTCTACTCGGGTGCGCTGCTCAACGGGCTGTATGACATCCCGGCGGTCAAGTACGACGGCTACCGCGTCTATGCCAACACACCGGCGTGCGGCGCCATGCGCGGCCACGGCACGGTGAATATCCGCTTCGCCTTCGAGTCGCAGCTCGATGTCATGGCGGCCGAACTCGGACTCGACCCGATCGAGGTGCGGCGGCGCAACCTGCTCAAGGCGCCGACGGACACCATCAACGGCCTCAAGGTGATGTCCTACGGCCTGCCCGAATGCCTCGACTGGGTCGAAGCGGCCAGCGCCTGGCAGGCGCGCAAGGGCAAGCTGGGCAAGGGTCGCGGCCTCGGCATGGCCTGCTCGCATTTCGTCAGCGGCTCGGCCAAGCCGGTGCACTGGTCCGGCGAGCCGCATGCGGTGATCATCCTCAAGCTCGACTTCGACGCCAGCGTCACCATCCTCACCGGCGCCTCCGACATCGGTCAGGGATCATCGACCATCATCACCCAGGTCGTCGCCGAAGTGCTCGGCATCGACTACAGCCGCATCCGCATCATCGCCAACGATTCGGCCATCACACCCAAGGACAACGGCTCCTATTCCTCGCGCGTCACCTTCATGGTCGGCAACGCCGCGGCGAACGCGGCGGAAAATCTCAAGCGCATCCTCGTCGCCGCGGCGGCGAAACGCCTCGAGGTCGATGAGGCGGAGGTGGTCTGGCTGGGCGAGGCGGCGTGCAGCGTCGCCGACCCGCAGCGGCAAATCCCCTTCGCCGAGGTGACCGAGGAAGCGCTGGTGGCCACCGGCACGCTCACGATCAAGGGCAGCTTCACCTGCCCGGCGGAATTCCAGGGCGGCAAGCAGCGCGGCGGCGCCGTCGGTTCCACCATGGGCTTCTCGTATGCGGCACAGGCGGTCGAAGTCAGCGTCGACCTCGATCTCGGCAAGGTCACGGTGGAGAAGGTCTGGGCCGCCATCGACTGCGGCTTCGCCATCAATCCGATGTCGGTCGAGGGCCAGGTGCAGGGCGCCGTCTGGATGGGCATGGGCCAGGCCATCAGCGAGGAAACCGTTTACGAGAACGGCCACCACATGGCCGCCAACATGCTCGATTACCGGGTGCCGACCATCGTCGAATCACCCGACATCGAGGTGCATATCGTCGAGAGCATCGACCCCAACGGCCCCTTCGGCGCCAAGGAAGCCAGCGAAGGTCCCCTCTCCGGCTTCATGTCGGCGCTCGCCGCGGCGGTCGAGGACGCCACCGGGCAGCGTTTCCGTGCGCTGCCGATCACCGCCGTCCGCGTCTTTGACGCGCTCAATCAGAAAACCCCCGCTGCCAGACCGGCGGCGTCCGCCGAAGGAGCCGCATGATGGCCGCCCTGTCCGATTTCCGTCTGCTGCGCCCGGCCAGCGCCGCCGAGGCCGTGCGTCTGCGCGGCGAGTATCCGGCCAGCCGCTTCATCGCCGGCGGTACCGATCTGCTGCCCAACATGCGCCGCGGACTGGTGACGGCCGATGCCGTCATCGACCTCGGCCGCATCGCCGAACTGTCCGAACTGCGCGTGGTCGACGACCGGCTGCACATCGGCGCCGGCGTCACGCTGGCCACGCTCGCCGCCGATCCGGTGGCCAGGGCCCGCCTGCCGGCCCTGGCGCAGGCGGCAGCGGCCGTAGCCGGGCCGACCCACCGCGCCGCCGCCACGCTGGGCGGCAACCTCTGTCTCGATACGCGCTGCATGTATTACAACCAGAGCGAACCCTGGCGCGACGCGATCGACAACTGCATGAAAATCGCCGGCGACACCTGCCGCGTGGCGACCAAGTCGCCGCGCTGCTGGGCCGCCTTCAGCGGCGACGTGGCGCCGGCCCTGCTGGTGCTCGGCGCAGAGGTGCAGATCCTCGGTCCGCAGGGTATGCGCAACCTGCCGTTGAGCGAGTTCTATCGCGACGACGGCATGGCGTGGCTGTCGCTCGCCCCGGGCGAACTGCTGCTGTCGGTGCGCGTACCGCTCGCCGACGGCTGGCTCAGCGCCTACGAAAAGCTGCAGATACGCGGCGCCATCGATTTTCCGCTGACCGGCGTCGCCGTGGCCCTGCGCCGCACCGGCGATCTGATCGGCGAGTTGCGCATTGCCTGCACCGGCGTGTCCTCGCGCCCGGAACTGATCGGCGGTCTCGACGCTCTGGCGGGAAAGACGCTCGACGATGCCGCGCTGTCCGGCATCGACCGCCAGATCAGGCGCGGCACGCAGCCGATGGAAACCACCGTGATCAGCGTCGCCTACCGTCGCCGCGCAACGCCGGTGCTGGCCAAGCGTCTGGCAAAACGGCTGTGGGCCGCGTCCGCCTGATGCCTGCCGGCAAGGCGCCGTTGCAGCGCGGTTGCCGTCGAATGCATTATGAGAATGGGCTATGATGTAACGGCTGGTCGCCGTGATCAGCCCAAACCAATATTTCATCGGAGGTGAGCATGGCAAAGAAATCGAAGGATGCGAATCCTGTCTATAAGATCGTCGAAGTTGTAGGTTCCAGCCCCGCTTCCTGGGAAGACGCCGCCCGCGCCGCTGTCGAATCTGCCGCCAAGACATTGCGCAATCTGCGTGTCGCTGAAATCACCAAGCTGGACATGAAGATTGACGGCGGCAAGGTGGTGGCTTATCGGGCACGCGTTTCCATGTCATTCAAATACGAAGACTAGCCATTCGCACAAGCACTGCGAACGGTGCAAAACGGGGACGCCAGGTCCCCGTTTTTTTTGGTGCTGCGCCAGGCTTGCCGGGAGCGTGCCGCGGGCGGTGCGCGGCGACCGATCTTCCCTCGATTTACTTCAGATGTTCAAGCAGCACGTGCACGCTGCCGCGCGCCGGGTCGGGATCGCCGACGCTGCAACTCAAATCCATGTCTGCGGCAAGAATCATGAGTGCTCCGGCGACAGCGCCGAGTTGAAACGAATCGCCGCCGGGCGGCACCCCGAGCCGAAGCTGGAAGCCGGCTGAGCCGGCATCCCGGTTCGCGTTCTCCGGCTGCAGCGACACACCCGCCCACAGGGCGGCGGGCAGGCGCCGCTCCAGTTTGCGCTGCAACTCCTCAAAGCCCTCGGCCAGCGAACAAGGCGCCGCCGGCGCGAACCGGCCGCCGCGCCGCCGCGCTTGCGGCGAACCCTCGGCACGGGCGAGAACTGCCTCGACCAGCGCCGCAATGCCCTCGCCGGTCAGCGCGCTGACCGCATGAACCGGCGGTGCATTGCGCCACAGCGGCGCCACCGCGTGCAGCGCCTGGCAGGCCTGCATGGCAGCGGCCGTATCGCTCTTGGTCACCACCAGCAAGTCCGCCAGTTCGAGGATGCCGGCCTTGATCGCCTGCAACTCGTCGCCGAGGCCCGGCGGAAAGACCACCAGCGTCGAGTCGGCCAGCGCGGCGACATCGATCTCGGCCTGGCCGGTACCCACCGTTTCGACCAACACCAGATCGAACCCGGCGGCGTCCATCAGCGCCACCATTTGACGGCTGGCGCCGGTCAGGCCGCCGAGGCTGCCGCGGCTGGCCGTCGAGCGGATGAAACAACGCGCGTCGGCGGCCGCCTCGCCGATGCGGAAGCGGTCGCCCAGCAGGGCGCCGCCGCTCACCGGACTCGACGGATCCACCGCCAGCACCGCCACGCGCCGCCCCAACTGCAGGAAATGCCGCAGCATGACGCCGGCCAGGGTGGACTTGCCCGCACCCGGCGGCCCGGTAATGCCAATAACATGCGCCCGGCCCAGCTTGTCCGCCAGGCGCGCGAGGAGGCCGGCGGCAGCGGCGGAATCCCGCTCGGCCAGCGACAGCGCCCGCGCCAGTGCCGGGCGCTCTCCGGCGCCGACTCTCACAGCCAACTCATCAAGCCAAAGACTCATCTGCCCTCACCCGTTCCTATTGACACCCACGACTCGCTACGTATACAGTATCCAGTATTCCACGATGCGAGTGCAATGGTACATCGGACTCTGCCATGAACACCTCAATCAAGCCACTTGACAGGCCGGCCGGCCTCGCCGACCGGGTATATCACCAGTTGCGCGACAACATCGGCAGCCACCAGATCCGCCCCGGCGAGCGTCTGCAGGAGGTCAGTCTGGCAGCGCAACTCGGCGTCTCGCGCACCCCTGTGCGCGAAGCGCTGGCACGGCTCGAAAGCGAAGGCATGATCGCCGTCGAGGGACGCGGCTTCGTCGTCCCCGAACTGACCGACAGCGACATCGATGAAATTTACCAGCTGCGCTTTCTGCTCGAGCCGGCCGCGGCCAGCAGCGCGGTGGCCCAGGTCGGCAGTGCCGCCGACCTCGCCAGCATGGTGGCGGCGATCGATGATGCCGTCGCCGCCGAGAAAGGCGGCGACTTCCGCGCCTTCCTCGAAGCCAACACCCGCTTCCACAATGCCTGGCGCGCGCTGATCCCCAACCGGCGGCTGTCGAAGCTGCTCGACCTTTACGTCGGCCATGTCCGCTTTCTGCGGGTCCTGACCCTGGGCGACCCGGCCGCCCGGAAGGCCGCCCTGACCGGCATGAAGAACATTCACGGCGCTTTCAAGAAGCGCGACGCGCAAGCCGCAGCGACCGCGATGCACCTGCATCTTGAGGCCGCCAAGCACTTCCTGATCGAGGCCATTGCCGAAATCGACAAGGAAAAAGAGGCGGAAAGACTCGCCTCCGCCCAATAGGCAAAGCATTTTTTGCGCATCACGCATAACGGAGAACGGATATGAGTTTCAAAGCGGAAATTCCCTACGGCGCCTACTGGAGCACCCCCTTCGCCCGCTGGCAGGGAAGCTTTGCCAACCTGCACAGCATCGAGTTTGCCGCGCATGTGGCGCGTCTGGAATTGGCCAAACGCAAGATCGACCCCGCCGGCTTCGATTACGGCGTCCTCGGTTTCTCGGTTCCGCAAAAACATTCCTTCTACGGCCTGCCCTGGCTCACCGGCCTGATCGGCGCCAGCCAGGCCGGCGGCCCGACGATGATGCAGGCCTGCGCCACCGGCGTCCGCACGCTGCTCGCCGCCACCCAGGAAATCGAGGTCGGCATGGCGACCACGGCGCTGGTGATCAATTGCGACCGCACCTCGAACGGGCCGCACATCTACTACCCCAACCCGCGCGGACCCGGCGGCACCGGCGCGGCCGAGGACTGGGTGACGGAAAACTTCGGCTGCGATCCCCTCGGCGGCCACGCCATGGTGCAGACCGCCGAAAACGTTGCGGTCAAATACGGCATCGGCACGGCCGAGCAGCATGAACTTGTTTTGCGGCGCGAGGAACAGTACCGCCAGTCGCTGCAGAACGACTCGGCCTTCCTCCGGCGTTTCATGACCCTGCCCTTCGAGGTCCCCGCCGCCAACTTCAAGAAGACGGCGAGCACCATGAGCGGCGACGAAGGCGTATCGCAATCGCTGGCCGAAGGTCTGGCGAAACTGAAACCGGTGATGCCCGGCGGCACGGTCACCTTCGGCGGCCAGACCCACCCGGCGGACGGCAATGCGGCCATCCTGGTCACCACCCGCGACAAGGCGCGGGAACTTTCCAGCAACCCGGCAATTGCCGTGCGCCTGCACGGTTTCGGCCTCGCCCGCGTAGCACTGGCGCATATGCCCGAGGCCATGCTGCCGGCGGCGCAACGCGCATTGAATCAGGCCGGCCGCAGCGTCGCCCAGATGACCGCGATCAAGACGCACAACCCCTTCGCGGTGAACGATCTGTTCTTTGCCAAGCAGACCGGCGCCGATCTGCAGTCGATGAACAACTATGGCTGTTCGCTGGTGTGGGGGCATCCCCAGGCGCCGATGGGCACCCGCTCCATCATCGAACTGATCGAGGAACTGGCCCTGAAGGGCGGCGGCTTCGGCCTGTTCACCGGCTGCGCCGCAGGCGACACCGCCATGGCGGTGGTGCTGGAAGTGTGCGACGCCAACTAGCAACCGGCAACGCCAGGGCATGAACATATCGGACTGGATTGAGCGTCACGCCGGGCTCACCCCCGGCAAGACCGCCATTCGCTTTTGCGGACGCGATGTTTCCTATGCGGAACTGGCGGCGCTGATCGAGCGGCTGGCGGCGGCCATCGCCGCATCCGGCGTCAAGCGTGGCGACTGCGTCGCTTACCTCGGCTGCAACAGCCCGGAAATGCTGGCGCTGCTGTTCGCCTGCGCCCGCCTCGGCGCGCTGTTCATGCCGCTCAACTGGCGCCTGGCCGGCGCCGAACACCTGCAAATGCTGCAGGACTGCCCGCCCGCCCTGCTCTTCGTCGAGCCGCAGCATGTCGCCCAGACCGAGGCCTTGCGCGGCGCGCTGCAGCCGCTGACCCTGATCAGCTTCGGCACTGCCGGCGAGGGCTGGATCTCCTGGGCTGCGTTTTGCGGCCGGGGCGACGGTCCGGCGCCGCGCGATGCCGGAGTCGGCGAGGAAACGCCGCTGCTGATCTGCTACACCTCCGGCTCGACCGGCAAACCCAAGGGCGTGCTGCTGACCCAGGGCGCCATCGACTGCAACGCCGACAACAGTTCCGACATGCATTCCCTGTCGCCCGACGACCGGGTGCTGACGGTGCTGCCGCTGTTTCATGTCGGCGGCCTCAACATCCAGACCACGCCGGCACTGCGCGCCGGCTGCACGCTGGTGCTGCACCCGCGCTTCGATCCCGAAGCCGCGCTGGACGCCGTCGAGCGCGAGCGGATCACGCTGATGCTGGTGGTGCCGGCGGTACTCGACATGATGATGGCCCACCCGCGCTGGGCCGCCACCGACCTCTCCAGTCTGCGCATGATGAGCATCGGTTCGTCGATCGTGCCCATCCACCTGATCGATGCCGTGCACGCCCGCGGCGTGCCGATGCCGCAGGTCTATGGCGCCACCGAAACCTGCCCGATCGCCGCCTACCTCAAGCCCGGCGAATCGCGCCACAAGGCCGGCTCGACCGGCCGTGCCGCCGCGCATTGCCGGTTGCGCATCGTCGGCCGCGACGGCGCCGACCTGGCACCGGGGCAGGCCGGCGAAATCCTGGTCAAGGGCCGCAATGTCATGGCCGGCTACTGGAAGGCACCGCAGGCGACCGGCGCAGTGCTCGACGACGGCTGGTACCACAGCGGCGACATGGGCTATCTCGACCCTGAGGGCTACCTCACCGTGGTCGGCCGCAGCAAGGACATGATCATCTCCGGCGGCGAAAACATCTATCCGGCCGAGATCGAAAACCTGTTGGTGGAATGTCCCGATATCGCCGAAGCGTCGGTGATCGGGCGCGCCGACGAGCGCTGGGGCGAAATCGTCGTCGCCGTTGTGGTGCCACGCACCGACGGCGCGATTACCGGTGCGCAGGTGCTGCAACTGCTGGAGGGCCGCATCGCCCGCTACAAGTTTCCCAAGGAGGTGGTACTGGTCAGCCAGTTGCCGAAAACCGCCCTGGGCAAGATTCGCAAGGAAGAGGTGCGCCAGATGATCGAGCGCACCGGCTATAGCCAATGAACCTCAATTCTTCACCACAAAGACACAGAGGCACAGAGAACTGCGAAAGCCGGGTCTGTCGTTTTGCTCTGTGTCTGTGTGCCTCTGTGGTTCAACCTGGTTTTTCAGGATGCATCACATTCCTGCAATGATGGAGAACACCTTATGGCGCTAAAAATCGGCATCGACGTCGGCGGCACCTTTACCGATTTCGTCGTCACCCGCGATGACGCCGAACCGGCGATTTTCAAAACCCTGTCGACGCCGGCGGATCCGTCCATCGCGGTAGTCAACGGCCTCGCCGACATTGCCGCCAGCATGAGCCCGGCCCTGACGCTGCAAGCCTTCGCGCCGACCATCGACACCATCGTGCATGGCACCACGGTCACCACCAACGCCACCTTGACCGGCACCGGCGCCAAGTGCGGGCTGCTGACCACCGCCGGCGTGCGCGACGCCCTGGAAATGCGCCGCGGCATCCGCGAGGAGCAGTACAACAACCGCTACACCAACGTCAAACCCCTGGTGCCGCGCTACCTGCGTGCCGGCATCGGCGGCCGCCTCGACCGCAATGGTGCCGAGACCGCGCCGCTCGACCTGGCGCAGATCCGGCAGGCCATCGAGCTGTTCAAGCAGGAGGGCGTGCAGGCGGTGTCGATCTGCTTCATGAACTCCTTCGCCAACCCGGCCCACGAACAGGCCGCCGCCGAACTGGTTAGCAAGGAAATGCCCGGCGCCTACCTCTCGGTATCGACCGACCTGCTGCCGTCGATCCGCTTCTACGAGCGCGTCAGCACCACGGCGCTCAATTCCTATGTCGGACCGAAGCTCAACCACTACCTCGACCAGCTCGTCGGCCGCCTCAAGGACATCGGCTTCAGGAACCTGCTGCTCATCATGCAATCCAACGGCGGCGTCATCTCGCCGCAGCTGGCGCGCCAGAAGGCTGCCCTGACGCTGCTCTCCGGCCCCGCCGGAGGACCGGGCGCCGGCCTGTTTTACGTCCGCCTGCACGGCCAGAACAAGTGCATCACCACCGACATGGGCGGCACCAGCTTCGAAGCCTCGGTGGCGGTGGACAACCCGATGATCAAGAACGACGGCGAGATCGCCCGCCACAAGATCGCCCTGCCCATGCTCGACATCCACACCATCGGCGCCGGCGGCGGCTCGATCGGCTGGCTCGATGAAGGCGGCATGCTGCGCATGGGTCCGCAAAGCGCCGGTGCCGACCCCGGACCGGCCTGCTACGGCAAGGGCGGCAGGCTGCCGGCCACCACCGATGCCAACGTCGTGCTGGGCTACCTCGACCCCGGCTTCTTCGCCGGCGGCAAGATGAAGCTCGACGCCGCCGCGGCGCGCACCGCGATCGAAGAACACATCGCCCGGCCCATGGGCCTGACGGTCGAGGAAGCTGCCGCCGGCATGTACCGCGTCGCCTGCAACAACATGGCCCAGGGCGTGCGCGAGGTCACCATCAAGCGCGGCTTCGATCCGCGCGAATTCCCCTTCATCCCGGCCGGCGGCGCCGGCCCGATCCACTCCTGCCTGATCTGCAGCGAACTCGAAATCCCGCTGCAGATCGTGCCACGCGAATCCTCCGTGCTGTGCGCCTTCGGCATGCTGATGAGCGAACTCAAGCACGACTTCGTGCGCACCTTCGTTGCCCGCCTCGAGGCCATCGACTGGCCGCGGCTGACCGCCATGATCGACGAGATGTCGGCTGACGGCACCCGCCAGCTGGTCGAGGAGCGCATCGCCGAAGAACGCCGCCGCTACGACGTCAAGTTCGACTGCCGCTACATCAAGCAGTACCACGAGGTGTCGTTCAGCGTGCCGCGCCAGCTGATCGACAGCCGCGACACCGTGGCCATCGCCGCTGCCTTCAATGCCGAACACAACCGGCTCTACGGCTATTCGCTGGAAGCCGAAAAGACGCCGGTGGAAATCATCAACGTCCGCGTTCAGGCCATCGGCATCACCGACAAGCCGACCTACCGCAAGGAAGCCTGGGCAGGAACCGATGCGGCCAAGGCACTCAAGGGCAAGCGCAGCATGTACATCCCGGAGACCAAGAGCTTCAGGGAAACGCCGGTCTATGACGGCCACAAGATGCATTTCGGTAACCGTATCACGGGACCTGCCATGATCGAACAGGTCACCACGGCAATCTTCGTCAGCGACTCCTACGACTGCGCGGTGGATGCGCTGGGCTCCTTCGTCATCTACCGCAAGGGCCGCGAGGATCTTGCCGAATCATGCTTCAAGGACAACAAGGAGGCGCTGGCATGAGCCGCGACGCCCGCAGGGCCGCCCCAAGGGCGGCGCAGTCAAGCAAATGGAGCCGCGTAGCGGCGAACAACCGTCACCCCCTTCATCGGGAAGGGGGCAAGGGGAGATGGCCATGAAGATCGATCCGATCCTGCTATCCGTCTATGCGCGGACCTTCAAGTCGATCACCGACGAGATGAGCATTTCGATGGAGCAGACCACGCGCTCGCCCATCCTGTGCGAGGCCAAGGACTATGTCACGGGGCTGTACGACGCCGACGGCAACATGCTGGAGCAGACCGAGAACCTGCCCATCCTGGCCTTCTCGCTGGCGCCGGTGTGCAAGTACATCAAGGAGTTCTTCGGTGACGAGATCTATCCCGGCGATGTGATCTTCCACAACGACGTGTTCAGTCTGGGCAACCAGAACAACGACGTCGCCGCCTTCAAGCCGGTGTTCTTCGACGACAAGCTGGTGGCATGGACGGCGGTCAAGGGCCACCAGGCCGACATCGGCGGCAATGTCGCCGGCGGCTACAACCCGAACGCGGTCGAGGTCTGGCAGGAAGCCCTGCGCATTCCGCCGGTGAAGGTGGTCGAGCGCGGCAAGCTGCGCAAGGACGTCTGGGGACTGATCTTCGCCAATGTCCGGCTCGACATCGTGCAGCACGACATGAAGGCCGAGATGGGCGCCTGTACCGTCGGCGAACGTCGCCTGGTCGAACTGCTGAAGAAGTACGGCGTCGACAGCTACGAGGCACACAAGCTGGCGCTGTTCGATGCCACGCGCAAGATGATGGAAGCCGAGATCGCCAAGATTCCCAACGGCAACTATTCGGGCGAAGGCTACGTCTATTACGACGGCCGCTTCGTCGGCTCGAAATACACCATCCGCGTGGACATCGAGGTCAAGGACCGGCACATCAAGTTCGACTATTCGCGGACCGACGCCCAGACCAACGGCTTCGTCAATGGCACGTTCACGTCCAGCGCCTCCGCCACCATCCTCACCCTGCTGCAGATGGTCAATCCCGACATCCCGCACAACGAAGGCATGGTGCAGCCGATCGAGATCGTCATCCCCAGCGGCACCATCCTCAATGCCGCCTACCCGAAGGCCACCACCTTCGGCAACCACCTCTGCCCGCCCAACGCCGACGCCATCCAGCGCGCCCTGGCTCCAGTGATGCCGGATCGCGTCACCGCCGGCTGGAACAACCTGCTGGCCTCGCTCACCACCGGCCTCGATCCGAAGAACAACGAGAAGTACGTCGACATCGGCTTCATGGGTTTGAAGGGCGGCTCCGGCGCCATGCTCGGCACCGACGGCTACGACCACATCGGCATGATCGACGCCTCGGGCGGCGTGCTCGACCAGGACTACGAGATGTTCGAGCAGCAGACGCCGCACACGCTGATCAAGCACGAGCTGCTCACCGATTCCGCCGGCGCCGGCGAATGGCGCGGCGGTCTCGGCGTCGAAACCATCTTCACCATCGGCTCCGACGACACGCAACTGGTGACCTTCGGCGACGGCGACTTCGAACCGGCCTTCGGCCTTTTCGGCGGCGGCCAGGGCGGCCTCAACTTCATCCGCCTGCACTACCCGGACGGCCAGACCGTGGTGCCGAAGAACAAGGACCTGATCACCGGCGTGCCCAGAGGCACCACCTACCACCAGGTCGCCAGCGGCGGCGGCGGCTACGGCGACCCGAAGAAACGCGACCGCAAGCTGCTCGCCGAAGAAATCAGGAACGGCGTGATCACGCCCGAAGCGGCGAAGCGCGACTACGGCTATGAGGCCGGTTGAACAAACCAACCCAAATACATCACCACAGAGACACCGAGGCACAGAGAAATGCAAATTCGAAGAATCAGCTCTGCTTTTTGTTTTCCGCTGTGTCTCTGTGCCTCTGTGGTGAAAGGTTTTTATGAACTTTGACCTGACCGACGAGCAACGTTCGATCCGCGATACCTTCGCCCGATTCTGCGACGAGCGCATCGCGCCGCAGGCGGCCGCGCTCGACGAGGCCAAGGTCTATCCGCGCGCCCTGTTCCAGGAACTGGCGGACCTCGGCTTCTTCGGCATGCGCTATCCGGAAGACGTCGGCGGCAGCGGCACGGAGCTCACCGAGTTCTGTCTGGCGCTGCAGGAAATCGCCCGCGGCTCGATGTCCCTGGCCGGTGCGGTGGCCATGCAATCGCTGATGGGCACCAAGTTCCTGCACCAGCTGGGCAATGCAGACATCATCGAGCGCCTGTTCAAGCCGGCCCTGCGCGGCGGGAAGATCGGCGCGATCTGCATGACCGAACCGAATGCCGGCTCCGACCTCGATTCCATCGCCACCACGGCGAAGAAGGTCGAGGGCGGCTACGTGCTCAACGGCCAGAAGACCTGGATCACCTCGGCGCCGGTGGCCGACTTCTTCACCGTCTTCGCCAAGGCCGGCGAGGAAAAGAAGCTGACCATCTTCCTCGTCGAAAAGCATTTCAAGGGCATCAGCGTCGGCCGCGAAATCCACAAGATGGGCGTCTGGGCGCTGCCGACCTCCGAAGTCGCCTTCGACGAATGCTTCGTCCCCGACAGCCATCGCCTGTCGAAGGAGGAAGGCGACGGCGCGGGTCATTTGCGCAAGATCCTCGGCGAGATCCGCATCATCACCGGCGCCATGGGCCTCGGCGTGGCCCATGCGGCGCTCGCCGAAGCCGTGCGCTATGCCGGCGAACGCAAGCAGTTCGGCAAGGCGATCAACCGCTATCAGGCGATCCAGATGAAGCTGGCCGAGATGGCCACCGAACTCGAGGCCGCCGGGCACCTGGTGTATTACGCCGCCTGGCGGCGCGACGCCGGCAAGCCGTATCACAAGGAGGCGGCGATGGCCAAGCTGTTCGCCACCGAAACCGCGGCCACGGTCTGCGACAAGGCGGCGCGCGTCTTTGCCTCTTACGGCTACGCCATGGAATACCCGGTACAGCGCTACCTGCGCGACGTCCGTTTCACCCTGATCGGTGGCGGCACCAGCGAGATGCTGAAATTGATTATTGCGAAAGAGGTTAGCTCATGATCACATTCCCCCCATCCCCCTTCCCGAGCAAGGGGGTGACACCGGTTCGCCGCTGCGCGGCTCCATGTGCGCGCATGTCGCTTCCTTGGGACGGCCCGGCGGAGGCGACGTCATGACTGATTCACAGCGAAGGATAAAGGTCCTGCTCGGCAAGCCCGGCCTCGACGGCCACGACCAGGGCGCCAAGGTGGTGGCGCGGGCCATGATGGATGCCGGCTTCGAGGTGATCTACACCGGCCTGCGCCAGACCCCCGAACAGATTGCGCGCATCGCCCTCGAAGAAGACGTCGACGTGATCTCCCTGTCCTCCATGGCCGGTTCGCACCTGCCCTTCTGCCGCAAGCTGAAGCCGCTGCTGGAAGCCGACGGCCTCACCGACAAGCTCTGGGTGATCGGCGGCAACCTGCCGGCGCAGGATCACGCGGCGCTGCGCGAACTCGGCTTCAAGGGCATCTTCCCCTCGGGATCGAAGCTCGACGCGATCTGCGACTACATCAGGAAGGAAGTCAAATGAGCTTTCAAACCCGAAGCTTAGCCACAGAGGACACAGAGATCACAGAGGAAAACCTTGGCGACGTTCTTTCTCTGTGTGCTCTGTGTGCTCTGTGGCCAAAAAGGTTTTTACCATGAAGAAAGTCATCAACGAGTCGGGTATCGAAGTCAAGCCGCTGTACACGGCGGCCGACGTCGAAGCCAGCGGCGGCATGGAGATGGTCGGCGAACCCGGTCAGTACCCCTTCACCCGCGGCATCCACCGCGACATGTACCGCAAGCAGCCGTGGACCATGCGCCAGTACGCCGGCTTCGGCAATCCGGCCGACACCAACCAGCGCTTCAAGTACCTGATCGCCAACGGCCAGACCGGGCTCAACGTCGCCTTCGACCTGCCGACGCAGATCGGGCTGGATTCCGACGATCCGCTGGCGGAGGGCGAAATCGGCCGCGTCGGCATGTCGATCGACACCCTGCGCGACTTCGAGATCGCCTTCGACGGCATCGACCTGAAGAAGATCACCGTGTCGCTGACCATCAACGGCGCCGCCGCCATCCTGATCGCGATGTACCTCGCCATGGCGGAAAAGCGCGGCTATGACGTCAAGGAACTGCGCGGCACGGCGCAGAACGACATCCTCAAGGAATTCATCGGCCGCGGCACCTGGATCTTTCCCGTCGAGCCCTCGATCCGCCTGGTCGGCGACACCATCGAGTACTGCGCCACGCACGCGCCGAAATACACCCCGGTGTCGGTCTGCGGCTACCACATCCGCGAATCCGGAGCGACCCCGGCGCAGGAAATGGCCTATGCGTTTTCCATCGCCAAGGCCTATGCCGACGACGCCATCAAGCGCGGCCTGTCGGTCGACGAGTTCGCCGGACGCCTGTCCTACAACTTCAATATCTTCGGCAACATCTTCGAGCAGGTGTGCAAGTTCCGCGCCGGCCGCAGCCTGTGGGCCAAGATCATGAAGGAGGAATACGGTGCCGAAAAGCCGGGCTCGATGTGGCTGCGCATGATCGCCGCCGGCGGCGGCGGCGGCCTCACCTTCGAGCAGCCGGAAGTCAACATCGTGCGCGGCGCCTACTACGCGCTGATATCCGCCTTGTCCGGCACCCAGACCATGGCGCTGTGCTCCTACGACGAGGCCTACACCATCCCCACCGAATACTCGGCGCGCATCTCCCTGCGCACCATGCAGTTGCTGGTCGAGGAAATGGGCCTCGCCGAGACCGTCGATCCGCTCGCCGGTTCCTTCTACGTCGAGACCATGACCAACGAAATGCGCAAGAAGATGGAAGAGATCATGGCCGAGACCGACGCCCAGGGCGGCATCGTCAAGATGGTGTCGGAAGGCACCATCCAGGCCAAGGTTTCCTCGCAGGCCTACCTGATGCAGCGCAAGATCGAATCCGGCGAGTTCCCCAAGGTCGGCGTCAACTGCTATCGCAACGAGCAGGAGGAAGACCATCCGGTCGAGTTTCATCCCTACAACGAGGCCGATGCGCAGGTGCAGATCGACAATCTCAAGCGCACCCGCGCCGAACGCGACAACACCCGCGTCGATGCGGCGCTGAGCCGCCTGCGCCAGGACGCGGCGGCAGGCCGCAACGTGATGCCGGCACTGGTCGAAGCGGTCAAGGCTTACGCCAGCGTCGGCGAAATGACGAAGGAGCTGGTCAATGTATTCGGACGATATCAGGAACCCATTCGCTTCTGAACCGCCAAATCAAATGGAAAAACCGAAAAACCTTTTGCACCACAGAGACACGGAGACACGGAGAAGGGCCTGCGTCTGCCCCTTCGGTTCTCGCCTGTCTGCTTCTCTCTGCGCCTCTGTGTCTCTGTGGTGAAGGAATCCGACATGACTGAACTGAAACACTACTTCGCACCGACCAGCCTCGACCAGGCGGTCGAGTGCCTCAAGGACGGCGACGTCACCATACTCGCCGGCGGTACCGATCTGACGCCGCAAAGCCAGGCCGGCAGGATCAGGATCAAGCGCACGCTGATGAACATACGCCACATCCCGCAACTGTCCGGCATCACGCTCGAAGGCAGGGAAATACGCATCGGCACGCTGGCGACGATTACCGAGATCATGGAGCACCCGCTGGTACGCCAGCATCTGCCGGTGCTGGTCGAGGCCTGCAACCATTTCGCCAGCGACCAGATCCGCAATGCCGCCACGCTGGGGGGCAACATCTGCAACGCCTCGCCCGCCGGCGACACCCTGATTCCCCTGCTGCTGCTCGATGCCAGGGTCGAACTGGCGTCGATGCCGGAAGCCAAGCTCTACCGCCACAGCATGCCGCTGGCAACCTTTTTCGTCGGACCGGGAAAGACCCGCCGCTCCCTCTGCGAACTGCTGACCTGCGTCCGCATCCCCTTGCCGGGCGAAGGCCACGTGGCGCATTTCCACAAGCTCGGCACGCGGCCGGCGCTGGACATCTCGACGATATCCATCGGCATCGGCGGCACGCTGCGCGAGGGCGTCTTGACCAACGTCCGCGTCGCCTTCGGCGCCGTGGCGCCGACGCCGGTGCGGGCGGCGCGGGCGGAACAGGCGCTCGAGGGGCAGAAGCTCGATGCCGCCATCATCGACAGGGTCGCCGCCATCGCCCGCGACGAGGTCGAACCGATCGACGACGTGCGCGCCACCGCCTGGTATCGCAAGGAAATGATCCATAACATCACCAGAAGGATGCTGACCCATGTCGCTCAAGCATGACATCGAATTCACCCTGAACGGCGTCAAGCGGCAGGCCAGCGTGGACGTCACCATGAACACCCTCGCCATGCTGCGTGACGTCATCGGCCTCACCGGCACCAAGTACGGCTGCGGCGAAGGCGAGTGCGGCGCCTGCACCATCCAGGTCGACGGCGTGTCGCTGAATTCCTGCCTGATGTTCGCCGTCGATTGCGACGGCCGCGAACTCACCACCATCGAAGGCCTGGCCAACGACAGCAAGGCCGACGCCCTGCGCGAAGCCTTCGTCGAACACGGCGCGGTGCAGTGCGGCTTCTGCACGCCGGGCATGATCATGCAGGCCGATCACCTGCTGCACAAGCATCCGCACGCCGACGCCGAATGCGTCAAGCGCGGCATCGAAGGCAACCTGTGCCGCTGCACCGGCTACAAGAAGATCGTCGATGCCATCGTTGCCGCCGAAGACGGGCAAAGGACAGCACCATGAGCGTTAGCGAAAAGAAGACCAGGATCATCGAACCCGACTCGCTGATCGGCAAGCGCATCCCCAAGATGGATGCGCCGGAAAAGGCCAGCGGACGGACACGCTACATCCACGACATCAATCTCTCCGGCCAGCTCTACGGCAAGATTCTGCGCTCCGGGCGCATTCATGCCCTGATCAAGTCGATCGACACCTCGGCCGCCCGGGCCCTGCCCGGCGTGCACGTGGTCATCACCGCCGCCGACATTCCCGACCAGCGCCCGATCGGCGTCGCCCGCGATCACTTCCCGCTGAAAGTCGGCCGCGTCAGAAGCCAGCGTGACGAGATCGCCGCCGTGGCGGCCGAATCCGAGGAAATCGCCGAAGCGGCGCTGAAGCTGATCAAGGTGGTGTATGAGGACCTGCCGGTGATCTCCGATCCGGAAGACGCCATCAAGCCCGGCGCGGCGCTGATCCACCCCGAACCGCACGGCGCCGACGGCACCCATCTGCACCTGAAGCAGGGCACCTCCATCGCCCACCGCGGCAAGGCCGACAACATCGCCATGCGTTTCGACTATGCCCATGGCGACGTGGTCAAGGGCGAAGCCGAATCCGACGTGGTGATCGAGGATACCTTCCGCCTGCACTACGTCACCCACTGCTGCATGGGCGTCTCCGGCATGATCGCCGAGTTCGATGCCTCCGGCAATCTGCTGATGTACTCGAACACCCAGGTGCCCTTCCTGCACAAGCGCGAGTTCGCCGAATACCTGAACATGGACCCGGCGCGCATCCGCATCATCCAGCCGCCCATCGGCGGCGGCTTCGGCTCCAAGCTCGACATCTACCCCTTCGAGATCATCTGCCTGTTCCTCGCCCGCGCCGCCAAGCGGCCGGTGAAGATGCTGTTCACCCGCGAGGAAGAGTTCCTCGCCTCGCCGACGCGACAGCCGGTGCTGCTGACCTTGCGCTCGGGATGCAAAAAGGACGGCACCCTGACCTTCCGTCAGGTGCATACGCTGCACGACAACGGCGCCTACACCTCGTGGGGGGCGACCACGCCCTTCGTCATGATGCAGACCTTCTCCTCGCTCTATCGCGTGCCGCATTGCGACTATCACACCGCGGCCGTGTACACCAACAACCCCTACGCCGGCTCCTTCCGCGGCTACGGCAACCTGCAGGCCACCTTCGCCATCGAGCAGCACATGGACATGATGGCCGAAGCGATCGGCATGGATTCGCTCGAATTCCGCCTCAAGAATGCCCAGGATTCCGGCGAGACCACCGGCCAGGGCATGGTGTTCAAGAGCTGCGGCTTCAAGGACTGCATCAATACCGCGGCGCAGCGCAGCGATTACTCGCGCAAGTTCAAGGAGAACGAGGCCAACCGCGGCAAGCCGGGCAACATCAAGCATGGCATCGGCATGGCCTCGATGCTGCATGTCGGCGGCGGCGCCAAGATTTATCCCTCGGACGGCTGCGGCACCATTCTCAAGATGGACGACTTCGCCAACGTCACGCTGATCACCGGCGCCTCGGAAATCGGCCAGGGCTCGGAGACCGTGCTGTCGCAACTGGTCTGCGAAGAACTCGGCCTGCCGATTTCGGCGATAACCGTGGTCAACAACGACACCGCCATCACTCCCTGGGACGTCGGCGTGCATGCCAGCCGCACCACCTTCATCGCCGGCAACTCGGCGATCGGCGCGGCGAAAAAGGCCAAGGCCAAGATCCTCGCCGTGGCGGCGAAGAAATACGACGCCGCCGAAGCCGATCTCGACCTGCGCGGCGGCTTCGTCATCAAGGCCGCCAGCGGCGAAGTCGTGGTCGAACTCTCCAAGCTGCTGCGCAACCTGCACTTCCAGGACAAGGCCGAACTGGTGATGACCACCTTCTACTACGAACCGCCCAGCGTGCATCAGGGCAAGGACTTCAAGGGCGATGTCTCCGCCGCCTATGCCTGGGCCAGCCAGGTGGTGGAAGTCGAAGTCGACACCGACACCGGCATGGTCAGGATGACCAAAATCACCGGCGCGCATGACGTCGGCCGGGTGCTGAACCGGCTCGGCATCGAAGGCCAGATCGAAGGCGGCATGGTCATGGGCCAGGGCTACGCGCTCACCGAAGACCTGATGATCGTAGACGGCGTCATGAGGAACCCCAACTTCCGCGACTACAAGCTGGTGACGGCGCCGGAGATTCCCGAGATGGACATCGCCTTCATCGAATCGATGGACGGCGAAGGGCCGCAGGGTGCCAAGGGGGTCGGCGAAGCGCCGTCGATCTGCATCGCCGCCGCCGCCGCCAACGCCATCCGCAATGCCACCGGCGTAAGAATGTTCGAGCTGCCCTTCACTCCGGAAAAAGTCTACCGCGCCCTCCACGGCCAGACGCCGAAGCGGTACTGGAAGCCATGGAAAGCTGAGTGATGAAAGGTCTTAATGAAAAAACGCACCGTACTATCGATGGAACAGGCGCTGTCGCTGCCGTATGCGACGCTGCGTTTCGCCCAGCTCGGCTGGCGCGTCATCCGCATCGAATCGACGCCGAGCGGCGACGGCCTGCCGGGCGATCCGAACCGCTATATCGGCGGCAAGGTGGTCGATGACGACCGCCGCAGCTACTTCATCGCGCCCAACGTCGGCAAGGAAGCCGTCGCCATCAACCTCAAGGAACCGAGGGGCCAGGAGTTGCTGCGCAAAATGATCGTCGACCTCGACGTCGACGTCTTCTGCTGCAACACCGTACCCAAGCGCTACAAGCAGCTGGGCATCGATTACGAAAGTCTCTCGGCCGCCAAGCCCGACCTGATCTGGGCCGGCATCTCCGCCATGGGGCCGGAATACCCGGACGCGCCGGGCTACGACCCGGTGATCCAGGCCATGGCCGGCTACATGGAGCTGACCGGCCCCGCCGACGGCCCGCCGACGCTGTCCGGCGTGCCGCTGATCGACCTCAAGGCCGGCGACGAGGTCTATGCCAACGTGATGATGGCGCTGCTGCAGCGCGCCGAAACCGGCAAGGGCAGCCGCATCGACGTCTCCATGCTGCAGGCGGCCGCCTCCTGGCTGATCACCACCCTGCCCCTGCTCGACTTCAACTGCGATCCGGCGGAAATCACCCGCTGCGGCAACGAGCATCGCAAGTTCATTCCCACCAACGTCTACCCCACCGCCGACGGCTTCATCTACATGGCCATCGGCAGCGACGTGCAGTGGCGGCGCCTGACGGAGATCCCCTACTTTGCCGCGGTGGCCAGTGCCCTGCGCGCCAGCAATGAAGGCCGCAGCAGCGAGCGCGAGGCCATCCATCGCGACATGGCGGCCGTGACCCGCCAGCACACCACCGCCGAGATCGCCGCAGACTTCCGCAAGGCAACCATCCCCCACGCGCCGATCCACGATATCCCCGCCGTGCGCGAACTGCCGGCCGTCGCCAGCCGCCTCACCACCACCCGAACGCCCGCCGGCAAAGCGGTGCGCATGCAGCCGATGGCCGTGGACGTCCCGGATCAGGCCACGGAACTGACTTTTCCTGCCAAATACGGCGAAAATTCGGCGGCGGTTCTGGGAGAATGCGGTTACACGCGGGAGCAGTTCGAGGCCCTGCGCCGCGACGGCATCGTCGCCGGCTGAGTCCGGCACAGAACATATCCGGGGGAGGAAACGCAAGCATGGGTCGGATCGGGAAAACCACGCCGGGTGCGGCCACGCCGACAGCGGCCCAGGCCAGGCGTCTGGTAGACCTCGGCGCCTGCATCGACTTCCTCGACAAGACCGGAAACCTGCTGCGGGTCAAGACCGAAGTCGATCCCCGCTTTGAGCTCGCCGCCGTGGCCAAGCGCCTGGAGGGCGGCAAGTGCGTCCTCTTCGAACGCGTCAAGGGCAGTGCCTGGCCCGTCCTCGCCGGCCTGCTGTGGAACCGCGGCATCGTCGGCGAACTGTTCGGCATGCCCAGGGAGCAGGTGCCCTTCGCCATCGCTGCCGCGGTCGCCGCCTGGCAGAAGGACCCCGCCGCACTGCCCGGTCGCCTGCTGCAGCGCGGCCCGTGCAATGAAGTGATCGAGGACAAATGCGACTTGTCGCGGCTGCCGATCCCGCTGCATGCGCTGAAGGATGGCGGCGCCTTCCTCGATTCGTCGCTGGTGGTCGCCCGCAATCCGCTCACCGGCGCGCCCAACATCTCGATTCACCGCATGATGGTGACGCGCAAGGACAGGCTGAGCTTCCTCATCGATCCCGGCCGCCATCTCGGCGAGTATGTCGACATCATGGAGCGGCGCGGCGAAGCGCTGCCGGTCACCATCAACAACGGCGTCGGCCTCGCGCCCTGGATCGTCTCGAGCCTGCCGCGCCTCGGCGACAACAAGAATGCCGTCGCCCACCACCTGGTCGGCCGCGGCATCGACTTCGTCCGCGGCCAGACCGTCGATGTCCCCGCCTATGCCGCGGCGCAATTCGTCATCGAAGCCGAAATCCTTCCCGGCGTGCGCGAAGCGGAAGGCCCCTTCGCCGAGGTCACCGGCTACTACGCCGGACGCGAAAAGCGCTGGGTGATGAAGGTCAAGGCCATCACCCGTCGCGCCGAACCGGTGTTCCATACCGTGCTCTCCGGCATGGAAGTCTGGAACGCGGTCGGCTTCACCGCCGAAGCCGCCATCTCGCATGCCGTCAAGCGCGCGATACCCGAACTCGTCGCCGTCTATCTGCCGCACGGCGGCTGCGGCTTCTACGAGGCCGTGGTGCAGGTGCGCAACACCCGCCGCGACATCGGCAAGGACGTGATCCGCGCGACCTTGCGCGCCTTCCCTCCCCTGCAGCGTGTCATCGTGGTCGACACCGACGTCGACCTGCGCGATGCGGTCGATGTCGATTGGGCCGTCACCACCCGCTTCGATCCCGATCACGATCTGGTGCTGCTGCCCGGCCAGAGCGGCCACATCCTCAACCCCATGGTCAAGCCGGACGCCGATGGCAAGGGCGGTACGGTGACCAAAATGGGCATGGATGCCCTGGTGCCCTTCGGTGCCCCGCCGCAGCGTTTCGAACGAGTCAAGTTTCGCGCCATCGATCTGGCAAACTACGAGATAGTCGAAAACAGGCTGAAACCGGCCGCTGCCCGCAAACCGGCGGCGACCCCGAACCGCAAACGTCGTCAACAATCCAAGGAAGAAACATGAAGAAGAAACTGCTGTGGCTGGCCCTGTTCGCTGCCGTATCACTTCCCGCGCAGGCGGCCGACAAGATCAAGATCGGCTTTATCAGCACCCTCTCCGGACCCGGCGGCGTCCTCGGCGCGGCGATTCGCGACGGCTTCAACCTGGCGCTTGAGCACAGCGGCGGCAAAATCGGCGGCCTGCCGGTGGACGTCATCATCGAAGACGACCAGCAGAAGCCCGACGTCGCAAAGCAGCTGGCCGACAAGCTGACCAAGCGCGACAAGGTCGATTTCGTCACCGGCGTCGTCTTCCAGAACATCATGCAGGCCGTCGAGCAGCCGGTATTCCAGGCCCAGATCCCGCTGATCAGCGCCAACACCGGCC
The DNA here is from genome assembly GCA_903848955.1 of uncultured beta proteobacterium. GTDB lineage: Bacteria > Pseudomonadota > Gammaproteobacteria > Burkholderiales > Rhodocyclaceae > Sulfuritalea. The sequence continues at coordinate 19,770 of CAINHS010000089.1, read as the reverse complement.
CATCCGACCTCGCCGGCGAAAAATGCAATCCGCTGTTCTACGCCGTGTCCTGGGTCAGCGACAGCTATTCCGAAGCCTCCGGCCGCCACATGAGCGACAAGGGCTACAAGAACGTCTTCGTCATCGCGCCGAACTATCCGGGCGGCAAGGACGTGGTGAACGGCTTCAAGCGCTACTACAAGGGCGGCTTTGCCGGCGAGGTCTACACCAAGCTCGGCCAGCTCGACTATGCCGTCGAGTTGTCGCAGCTGCGCGCGGCCAAGCCCGACGCCGTGTTCTTCTTCCTGCCCGGGGGCATGGGCGTGAATTTCATCAAGCAGTACAACCAGGCCGGACTCGGCAAGGAATTCCCGCTCGTCGGCACCGGCTGGTCTTTCGACCAGGACACCCTGGCCGCCGTCGGCGAGCCGACCCTGGGCGCGCTCAATACCGCGCACTGGAACATCGACCTCGACAACGCCGCCAACAAGAAGTTCGTCGCCGACTTCGAGAAAAAGTACAACCGCCTGCCCAACGAGTTTGCCTCGCAGGGCTATGACGCGGCCATGCTGATCGACGCCGCGGTGCGCGATGTAAAGGGCAACGTCGAGGACAAGGCGGCGCTGCGCAAGGCACTCGAGGCGGCCAATTTCAAGTCGGTGCGCGGCGCCTTCAAGTTCAACCGCAACCACTTCCCGATCCAGAACTACTACCTGCGTCAGGTGGTGAAGGACGACAAGGGCCGGCTGGTGAACAAGACCGTGGCGACGATCTTCAAGGATCATCCCGACGCCTACGTCGCCGAATGCAAGATGTAATGGCGACGACGGTCACCGCGGAGGGCGCGTGACCGTCGTCCTTTTCGTCGAGCAATGCCTGAACGGCATCCAGTTCGGGCTGATGCTTTTCCTGTTGGCGGCCGGCCTGACGCTGGTATTCGGCGTCATGGACCTGATCAATCTCGCCCACGGCTCGCTGTACATGATCGGGGCCTACCTGACGGCGACGCTGACCGCAGCCACCGGCTCCTTCCTGCTCGGCCTGCCGCTGGCGGTTGTCGCCACGGCAGTGATCGGCATGGCACTTGAAGCCGGCCTGCTGCGCCACCTCTACCGCCGCGACCATCTCAGCCAGGTGCTGGCGACCTTCGCCCTGATCATGATCGCCAACGAGGCGACGCGGGCGATCTGGGGCGTGCAGTCGCTGCCGCTGAACGTGCCGGACGTACTCTCCGGCTCGGTCGAGGTGCTGCCCGGCGTCGGCTATCCGGCCTACCGCCTGCTCATCATCGGCGTCGGCACGCTGGTCGCGCTGGCCCTCTACGTGCTGGTGACGCGCACGCGCATGGGCATGCTGGTGCGCGCCGGTGCCTCCAACCGCGACATGGCGACTGCCATGGGAACCGACATCCGGCGCTTGTTCACCCTGGTGTTCGGCATCGGTGCCGCACTCTGCGCGCTTGCCGGCGCCATGCTCGGGCCGCTGCTGGCGGTGCAGGTGGGGATGGGAGAAAACATCCTGATCCTGGCCTTCGTGGTGGTGGTCATCGGCGGCATCGGTTCGGTGCGCGGCGCCTTCGTCGGCGCCCTGCTGGTGGGCATCGTCGACACCTTCGGCCGCGCCTTCATCCCCGCCACGCTGCGGGCCTTTGCTCCGCCTGCGCTGGCGGACGCCGCGGGACCGTCGCTGGCGGCGATCTCGATCTACCTGCTGATGGTCATGGTGCTGTTTTGGAAACCTCAGGGACTCTTCCCGGCGCGCGGCTAGAACGCGACGCCTGGTGGCAGCGCGCCGCACCGCTGGCAGCGCTCGCCCTGCTTGTGGCGCTGCCGCCGCTGGCGAATGCCTGCGGCCAGGAGTTCTATATCGGCTTCGCCAGCCGCGTGCTGATCATGGGCCTGTTCGCCACCAGCCTCAACCTGCTGGTCGGCACCGGCGGCATGGTCAGCCTCGGCCATGCCGCCTTCTTCGGTTGCGGCGCCTACGTCGTCGGCATACTTGCCACGGAATGGCCGGGCAAGGGCGAACTGGCGCTGCTGGCCTGGCCGGCGGCGATGGCCGCCAGCGCGGCGCTGGCCCTGCTGATCGGCGCCATCAGCCTGCGCACGCGCGGCGTCTATTTCATCATGATCACGCTGGCCTTCGCCCAGATGCTGTTCTACGTCGCCCTCACGCTCAAGGCCTACGGCGGCGACGACGGCATGTCGCTGGCGCGCCGTTCGACGCTGCCCGGCATCGACCTCGCCTCCGATGTCAGCTTCTACTACGTGGTGCTCACCCTCGCCGCAGGCAGCCTGCTGCTGTCCGGCCGCCTTGCCGCGGCGCGCTTCGGCCGCGTCCTGCTGGGCATCAAGGACAACGAGGCGCGCATGGAATCCCTGGGTTATCCGGTCTATCGCTACAAGCTCACGGCCTTCGTCATCAGCGGCGCCTTCGCCGGACTGGCGGGGGCGCTGATGGCCAACCAGAACAGCTTCTTCAGCCCCAACATGATGCACTGGGAACAGTCGGGCATCGCGCTGGTCATGGTGATACTCGGCGGCCTCGGCAACCTCTGGGGCGGCATGGCGGGCGCCGCCGTCTTCCTCGTGCTGGAGGAAGTCCTGGCGGCATTCACCCGGCACTGGGCCATCGGCGTCGGCGCGATCCTCCTCGCCGTGGTCTTCTTTGCCCCGCGCGGCATCGCCGGACTCTGGGCGCAGCGGCGATGAACCTGCTCGAGGTTCGCGCCCTGGTCAAACGCTTCGGCGGCCTCGCCGCCACCGACGGCGTGAACCTCGATGTGCGCCGCGGCGAGATTCACGCCCTGATCGGCCCCAACGGCGCCGGCAAGACCACGCTGATCAGCCAGGTCTGTGGCACATTGCAGCCCGATGCCGGCAGCATCCTGTTTGCCGGCGTCGACGTGACGCGGCTGGCCGCCGACGAGCGCGCCCGGCTCGGCTTCGCCCGCTCCTACCAGATCACCAGCCTGTTTCCCAGCTTCACCGTGCTCGACAACGTCGTGCTGGCGGTACAGGCCAGACGCGGCTCGAGCTTCCGCTTCTGGCGGCCGGCTGCGGAGGAAACCGGTCTTGCCGACGCGGCACGGGAAATCCTGCAGCAGACGGGGCTCGCCCTCCTTGCCCGGCGCATGGCGCGCGAACTGTCGCATGGCGAACACCGCCAGCTCGAAATAGCGCTGGCACTGGCGACGCAGCCGTCGCTGCTGATCCTCGACGAGCCCATGGCCGGCATGGGCGGCGAAGAATCGGCGCGCATGGTCAGCCTGATCGAAGGCCTGCGCGGCACATACAGCATCCTCCTGGTGGAACACGACATGGACGCCGTCTTCCGCCTCGCCGACCGCATCTCGGTGCTGGTCGCCGGCAGGATCATCGCCACCGGTCCGGTGGCGGAAATCCGCGCCGATGCGGAAGTGCGTCTGGCCTACCTGGGCGAAGACGAGGCATGAGCGCGCTGCTCGAAGTCGAAGGTCTGGAGGCCCGCTACGGCGCCAGCCAGGCCCTGTTCGGCATCAACCTGAACATAGGCGCCGGCGAAATGGTGACGCTGCTCGGACGCAACGGCATGGGCAAGACCACCACGGTCAAAAGCATCGTCGGCCTGCTGCCCGCCGCGGCCGGCACCGTACGTTTTCGCGGCGAGCGCATCGACGGTCTCAATGCCGACCGCATCGGCCGCGCCGGCATCGGACTGGTACCCGAAGGGCGGCAGATATTCCCCAACCTGACGGTGCGCGAGAATCTGGTGGCCTGGGCGTCCAATCGCAGCATGGCGGCCGAACCATGGACCCTGCCGCGGGTATTCGAATTCTTTCCGCGCCTGGCCGAGCGCCAGCAGCACATGGGCAACCAGCTCTCGGGTGGCGAGCAGCAGATGCTGGCGATCGGCCGCGTCCTGATGACCAACCCGCACCTGCTGATCCTCGACGAGGCCACCGAAGGACTGGCGCCGCTGGTGCGCAGCGAAATCTGGCGCTGCCTCACCACCCTCAACGCCGCCGGTCTGGCGATCCTGGTGATAGACAAGTATGTCCGGACCCTGGTCAGGATCGCGCATCGACACTACATCATCGAACGCGGACGCGTCGATTGGCAGGGCAGTTCCGCCGAGTTGGGCGCAGATCAGGCGCTCTGGCACAGATATCTGGGTGTATAAAGTCATCATCTGCCAAGCAGGCGATGGCCTGGACAATTTTTGTTGAACTTATTTTCCGGAGGAGATGGCAATGAAAATCAGCAAGCTGTTGCAAGCCACGGCCGCAGGGCTGGTGTTGTCGGCGTCGCTGCCCGCGCTGGCGCAGGTCAAGATCGGCGTGATGGCCTCATCCACCGGCCCCATCGCCTTCGTCGGCATGCCGCAGAAGAACGCGGTCGCGCTGCTGCCGAAGAAGATCGGCGACTACAACATCGAGTACCTGGTGTTCGATGACGCCAGCGATCCGACGCAAAGCGTGCAAGTCGCCAAGAAACTTCTCGGCGAGCACAAGATCGACGCCCTGATCGGCCCCTCCGGCTCGGGCAACGCCATGGGCGTGCTGGCATTCATGGCCGAAGCGCAGACGCCGATGCTGGCGCCGGTCGGCACCTCGGCCGTGGTGCTGCCGATGGACGACAAGAAGCGCTGGGTGTTCAAGACCCATCCCAATGATGACGTCATCAGCGGCGGCCTGGTCGCGGCGATGACCAAGCGCGGCGTCAAGAGCGTCGGCTTCATCGGCCGCAACGATCCCTACGGCGAGAACTGGTACAAGACCTTCGCCCCGATGGCACAGAAGGCCGGCATCCAGATCGTCGCCAACGAGCGCTACAACCAGCAGGACACCAGCGTGGTGGCTCAGGCGCTGAAGCTGATCGCCGCCAGGCCGGACGCGATTCTGGTCGCCGGGGTTGCGGCTGACGCCGCCCTGCCGCACGCGCAACTGACCGATTCGGGCTACAAGGGGCCGATATTCCAGACCCATGGCGCGGCGTCCAGTGCCTTCATCAAGATCGGCGGCAAGAAGGTCGAGGGCGCACTCATCGTCGGCCCCCTGCTGGCCGTGCCGGACGAGATCCCGGACAGCTTTGCCACCAAGAAGATCACCCTCGAGATGGTCAACGCCTACGACAAGCAGTTCGCTTCGCGGCCGCCGATCTTCGCTGCCGGAACCTATGACGCCGGCCTGCTGCTGCTGCGCGCCATCCCCGAGGCCGCGAAGAAGGCCAAGCCGGGCACGCAGGAGTTCCGCACCGCCCTGCGCGACGCGCTCGAAGGCACCCGGGAGATGCTGGCCTCGCAAGGCGTCATCACCATGACGGCCGCCGACCACTCCGGCTTCGACCATCGCGGCCGCGTGCTGATGACCGTCAAGGACGGCAAATTCTCCATGGTGCACGACTGAGCGCCATGGCCGCAACGGCCGCCGCCCGATGCTCAGCCATCGGGTACGGCCGGCGCGGCCATTGCCGGACTGCCATGGCGGCCCGCTCATGACCCCCTCCTTCCGCATCTCCACCCGCTACAGAACGTGGTGGTGCACCACCACGCACAGTTCCCGACCATCCCGCCGCCACGCAGGATGATGAGCGTGGCGATCCTTCACGGATCGCACCTGTGACGGAAGGCGCCCGCGGCGCCTGCCAGCACAAAGGGAAATGCGGATGAATCTGGCAAACGTTTCACTCGAAGACAAATACCGGCTGACGCACGGTCGCGTCTTTCTCACCGGCATGCAGGCCCTGGCGCGCCTGCCGATGCTGCAGCACGCCAGCGACCGCGCCGCCGGGCTGCATACCGCCGGCTACATCTCCGGCTATCGCGGCTCGCCGCTGGGCGGACTGGACACCGCGCTGCACGCCGCCGGACCATTGCTCAAGGCCCAGGACATCAGCTTCCAGCCCGGCGTCAATGAGGATCTTGCGGCCACGGCGATCTGGGGCACGCAGCAGCTGCATCTGTTTCCGCAGCCGAAGTTCGACGGCATCTTCTCGATGTGGTACGGCAAGGGGCCGGGGGTCGACCGCTGCGGCGACGTCTTCAAGCACGCCAACCATGCCGGCACGGCAAAGCATGGCGGCGTCCTGCTGATCGCCGGCGACGATCCGTCGGCGCGCTCTTCGGCCGTCGCGCACCAGAGCGAACACATGTTCTCGGCCTGCGGCATCCCGGTGCTGGCCCCTGCCGACCTGCAGGAGTATCTCGACTACGGCCTGCACGGCTGGGCCATGTCGCGTTATTCCGGCTGCTGGGTGGCGCTCAAGATCACCTCCGACACGGCCGAGAGTTCGGCCACCGTCGAGCTTGACGCCGGCCGCCCGCAAATCATCATCCCCGACGATTTCCGTCTGCCGCCGGACGGCGTGCATATCCGCTGGCCCGATCCGCCGCTGGCGCAGGAACACCGCCTGCAGGAGTTCAAGGTCTACGCCGCCATCGCCTATGCCCGCGCCAACCGGCTGAACCGGATCATCTTCGACAGTCCGCGGCCGCGCCTCGGCATCATCGCCTGCGGCCGGGCCTACCTCGACGTGCGTCAGGCGCTCGACGACCTCGGCATCGACCAGGCCTATGCCGCCGACATCGGCCTGCGCCTGTTCAAGGTCGGCATGCCCTGGCCGCTGGAAGCCGAGTCCGTGCGTCAGTTCGCCGCCGGTCTGGAAGAAATCCTGGTAGTCGAGGAGAAGCGCCAGATCATCGAATACCAGTTGAAGGAAATGCTCTACAACTGGCGCGAAGACGTGCGCCCGCGCGTCGTCGGCAAGTACGACGAATCCGGCGAATGGCCGCATCCGGCCGGAAGCTGGCTGCTGCCGCCGATCGCCGAACTGACGCCGGCCATCGTCGCCCGCGCCATCGCCGGACGCATTGCGCGATTCCATACTTCGCCGCGCATCGGCAACCACCTGGCATTCCTTGATCAGCAGGCCGGCGCCCTGGCACGACCGAAAACCACCCTGCTGCGCACGCCCTACTTCTGCCCCGGCTGCCCGCACAACCAATCGACCAAGGTTCCCGCAGGCAGTTGCGCCTTGGGCGGCGTCGGCTGCCATCTGATGGCGGTGGGCATGTCGCGCAGCACGCTGACCATTTCCCAGATGGGCGGCGAAGGAGCGGCCTGGTTGGGCGTTGCCGGACACAGCGGCACGCAGCACGTCTTCGCCAACCTCGGCGACGGCACCTATTTCCATTCCGGCCTGCTCGCCATACGCGCCGCCGTCGCCGGCGGGATCAACATCACCTACAAGCTGCTCTTCAACGATGCCGTTGCCATGACCGGCGGCCAGGCGCTGGACGGCACCCTGACGGTGCCGCAACTCACGCGCCAGCTGGCGGCGGAAGACGTCCGGCACATCGTGGTGATGTCCGACGAACCGGAGAAGTACGCCGGCGTCAGCGACTTCGCGCCCGGCATCATGATCCGCCACCGCGACGAACTCGAAGCGACGCAGCGCGAACTGCGCCAGACCCCCGGCGTCACCGCCCTGATCTACGACCAGACCTGTGCCGCGGAGAAGCGCCGGCGGCGCAAGCGCGGCCGCTTCCCGGATCCGGCGGTACGCGTCTTCATCAACGAAATGGTCTGTGAAGGCTGCGGCGACTGCAGCATCAAATCCAACTGCCTCGCCGTGATTCCGCTCGAAACCGAGTTCGGCCGCAAGCGCGCCATCGACCAGCACGCCTGCAACAAGGACTACTCCTGCGTCGCCGGCTTCTGCCCGAGCATCGTCACCGTGCACGGCGGCACGGTGCGCCGCGGCCGCGCCGTGGCGGCGGCCGCCGGCTTCACCGATCTGCCGGAACCGCCGCGCGCCGCGCTGACGGAGCCCTGCGGCATTCTCGTCGCCGGCACCGGCGGCACCGGCGTGGTGACCATCGGCGCCCTGCTCGGCATGGCCGCGCACCTCGAAGGCAAGGGTGTCACCGTGCTCGACATGACCGGCCTGGCGCAGAAAGGCGGCGCCGTGATGTCGCACGTGCGGATTGCCGCGCAGCAGAGCCAGTTGCATTCGACGCGCATATCCACCGGCGAAGCAACGCTCCTGCTCGGCTGCGACATCGTCGTCGCCGTCAGCAACGAGGCGCTGGCGAGGACCGCCGCCGGCGTGACGCAGGCCATCGTCAACAGCGCACAGGCGATTACCGGCGCGTTCGTGCAGAATCCCGACCTGGGCTTTCCGCTCGACGCCATGCAGCAGTCGATCGTCGATGCCGTCGGCGCCGCGGCGGCGAGCTTCATCGACGCCGGCCGTCTCGCCACCGGCCTGATGGGGAATGCAATGGCGACCAACATCTTCATGCTCGGCTACGCCTTCCAGCGCGGCCTGGTGCCGCTTTCGTCGGAGGCCCTGCTGCGGGCGATCGAGCTCAACGGCGCCGGCGTCGAAGACAACCGCCGCGCCTTTGGCTGGGGGCGGCGCACCGCCCTCGATCCCGGCGCCGTCGAGGCACTGCTCACCGCCGCTGAAGCCGGTGTTGAGACCCGCCGGCTGTCCGTCACGCTCGACGAAATCATCGAACGTCGCCGTGACTATCTGACGGCCTACCAGGATGCCGCCTACGCCCGGCGCTATGTCGCCCTGGTGGAACGCGTGCGACGGCATGAAGCGGCGCAGGCCGATAACGCGCCTGAAACTCCACTGACGCAAGCCGTGGCGCGCTACTACTTCAAGCTGCTGGCCGCCAAGGACGAATACGAAGTGGCGCGACTCTTCGTCGACCCCGCGTTCCGCCAGGCACTGGCCGCCGGCTTCGAAGGCGACTACCGGCTCAACTTCCACATGACCCTGCCCTGGAGCCGCGGCGCCGGCGCCGGCGACGAGCCGCCTAAAACCCGCTTCGGCGCATGGCTGATGCCGGCCCTGAAACTCCTCGCCGGCCTCAAGTTCCTGCGCGGCACGCTGTTCGACCCGTTCGCCCGCAGCGCCGAGCGGCGCCAGGAGCAGCAACTGGTCGCCGACTATGAAGCCGGCATCGAACTGCTGCTGCAGCAGACGGACCGCAGCCGGATCGCCGCCGCCATCGAACTCGCCAGCCTGCCGCAGGACATCCGCGGCTACGGTCCGGTCAAGCATCGCAGCATGGTCAAGGCCGGTGCCAGGCAGGCACAACTGCTGGCGGAGTTCGGCAGATAGAACAAGACGAAGCAAGGCACGTAAAACGATGGCGTCAAACGCCGCGATAAAAACTCGGGCGCATCAGCCTGATACAGGAGGAGACAGGAAATGGACATGAAAACCAGGGAGCATCGCATTCTGCTCGGCAACGAGGCCATCTCGCGCGGACTGGTGGAGGCCGGCTGTCAGTTCATGACGGCCTATCCCGGCACGCCCAGTTCGGAAATACTGCCGGCGGTGGTCGAACTCAAGCGCGAGCTTGGACTCAAGCTCTATGCCGAATGGTCGACCAACGAGAAAGTGGCGCTGGAGACCGCCCTCGCCGCCGCCTACTCGGGCAAGCGCACCGCCGTGGCGATGAAGCAGGTCGGCCTCAATGTGGCCGCCGATCCGGCGCTGTCCGCCGCCTATATCGGCGTTGCCGGCGGCCTGGTGCTGATCGTCGCCGACGATCCCGGCCTGCACTCGTCGCAGACCGAACAGGACTCCCGCCTGTTCGGTCTGTTTTCCAAAATTCCCGTGCTTGATCCGGCCAGTCCGCAGGAAGCCAAGGACATGGTGGCGCAGGCCTTCGAGCTCTCCGAGCGCCACCAGGTACCGGTGATGCTGAGGCCGACGGTGCGCATCTGCCACTCCGAACAGTCGGTCGAATGCCGGCCGGTGCCGGCGCCGTCGCGCCTGGCCGACTTCCGGAAGAACCCCGGGCGCTGGGCCGCCACGCCGCGCGCCCGCTTGCAGCTGCACCAGCAGCTCAACCGGAAACTCGCGGCGATCGAAAAGGAGTTCGAAACCTGGCCGGGCAATCACGCATTCTTTCCCGCCGGCGCGACGCAGCAGCGCGCGCCGCTGGGCATCGTTGCCGCCGGCGTCAGCCACGCCTACCTCAACGACCTGCTGCCCGCCCTCGGCCTCGCCGGGCAGTTGCCGGTGCTCAAGATCGCCACCGCCTACCCGCTGCCGCGCACCCTGGTGGCGGACTTTGCGGCGCGCTGCGAGCGTCTCATCGTCATCGAGGAAACCGACGCCGCCATCGAATTGCAGATCAGGCTCGGCATTCCGGTCTGGGGCCGGCTCACCGGGCATGTTCCGGCCCATGGCGAACTGACCCCCGGCGTGATCGAAAAACTGCTGGTGGCGGCCGCCGTCGAAGCCGGCCTCGACGCCCGGGCCCGCCCCGCCAACCGCCTGCTGGCGGCGACCGGCGCGCTCGATCTGGCGGTGCGCCGTCCCACCTTCTGCGCCGGCTGCGGCCACCGTTCCATCTTCTATTCGCTGCGGCGCGCCTTTCCCGACGCCATCTTCCCCGGCGACATCGGCTGCTACACCCTCGGCCTCAACCAGGGCGCGGTGGATACCGTGCACGACATGGGCGCGTCCATCTCCATGGCCGCCGGCTTCTACCATGCCTACGCCCAGGACGGCCAATCGCCGCCGATTTTCGCCAGCATCGGCGACGGCACCTTCTATCATTCCGGCGCCGCCGGACTCGAGAACGCCGTCTACAACGGCGCCCGCTTCGTCCTGCTGGTGCTCGACAACGGCACCACCGGCATGACCGGCATGCAGCCCACCCCCGAGTTCGGCGAGACCGCCGACGGTCATGCCGGCGGCATCGTGGAGCTGGAGAGCCTGATCCGCGGCTGCGGCATCAGCTACCTCGAGCACGCCGATCCGCACGACCTCGCCGGCTTTCATCGCATCCTGCTCGACGCCCTGGATCACAGCCGTGCGCCGGGCGGAGGCGTGGCCGTGGTGCTCGCCCGCTATGCCTGCGTCACGCAGTTGAAAGGCCTCGGCACGCGCAGCGCCCTGCCCGTCGAAGTGCACCACGGTCCGCGCCCGCACACCGCCGGCACGCCCGCCGCGCTCGATGCGGCCTGGATGCCGCGCCACCAGGACCAGTTGTCGCCCTGCGCCGAAGCCTGCCCGGCCGGCAACGACATCGAGCGGCTGATGAGCCTGGCCGCCGCCGGCCACTGGAGCGAAGCGGCGCAGAGCCTGTACGCCGAGCATCCCTTCCCCTCCAGCCTCGGCCGCGTCTGTCCCCACCCCTGCGAAAGCAGGTGCAACCGCGGCGCCTACGACGGCGCCCTGTCGATCAATGCCCTCGAGCGCGTCGCCGGCGACCGCGGCCGCTCCGCCGCCGCTTACGTCAGCAAGCCGCCGCCGCTGGGCAAGAACGTCGCCGTGGTCGGCGGCGGCCCCTCCGGCCTGACCGCCGCCTACCACCTGGCGCGCCTCGGCTACGGCGTCGAGATCTACGAAGCGCTGCCGGAAATCGGCGGCATGCTGCGCTGGGCGATCACCGAGTACCGCCTGCCGCTCGACGTGCTGCAACGGGAACTCGAAGTATTCGAGGCGCTCGGCGTCAGCGTGCATACCGGCGTCCGCCTCGGCCGCGACCTCGCCTGGGCGGAACTCGAGCGCTTTGACGCCGTGTATCTGGCCACCGGCGCCTGGCGCCAGAGGCGGCTCGGGATTCCCGGCGAAGACCACGCCGGCGTGTTCGGCGGACTCGACTACCTGTACCGGGTGCGCGCCGGCCAGGCGCAGGCCCTCGGCGCCCGCGTCGCCGTCATCGGCGGCGGCAACACCGCGGTCGACGCCGCCCGCAGCGCGCGCCGCAAGGGTGCCGCCACGGTCGATGTGTATTACGACGTGCTGCTCGCCATCGCCGAAGAAGTGACTGCGGCGCGCGACGAAGGCATCGTCTTTCACCATGGCATCGTGCCGGTCGCCTTCGAAGCCGGCGCCACCGGCGGGCTGAAACTGCTGCTGCGCGACCTCGCCGCACCGCAAGCGGCTGGCGCCGGCGGCGATGCCGACAGCATCCTCGTCTGCATCGGCGGCGACGCCGACCTGGCCTACCTCGACGGTCAGGATCTGGCGCGTAACGGCCGGCTGGCGATCGACTCCTGGGGCCGCACCGGACAGCCGCGGCTGTTCGCCGGCGGCGACGCCTCCAGCACCGGCGCCGGCACCGTGGTCGGCGCCATCAACGGCGGCAAGCGCGCCGCCCTGGCGATCCACGAGCGCCTCGGCGGCAAGGCGCTCGACGCCGCGGCGCTGCAGCTCGCCGGCGGTCCCGGCATCGCCAGCGCCAACGCTGACCCGGACGCCTCGCCGCGCGCCGGCCAGGGCGCGGCGGTGCCGGGGCCGCAGGCGATCAAGCTGCAGTTCTTCAGCAAGACGCCGCGCGCCGAATCGCGCCATCGCGCGCCGGACGATTCGATCTGGAACTTCGACGAAGTCAATTCCGGGCTGGCATCCACCGAGGCCAGTGCCGAAGCCGGCGGGCGCTGCTTCCATTGCGGCGTCTGCACCCGCTGCGACATCTGCGTCAAGGTCTGCCCCAGCGGCGCCATCGCCCAGATCGACGGCGCCTACCGCATTGACCAGAGCAAATGCACCGCCTGCCGGGTATGCCAGACGGAATGCCCGCGCGGCGCCATCAGCATGCCGGCGGCCGGCGTCTGCATCGCCTGCGGCTATTGCACCACCTGGTTCCAGTGCCCCTCGCTGACCTCCGGGGCGGACGGCCTGGTGCACATCGACCGCCGCACCTGCATCGATTGCGGCATGTGCATCCAGGTATGCGCGCAGGGAGCCATACGGCCCCGGCCAACCCCGACCACGGAGGCTTTCACATGAACTGCCAGGCCATCATCGCCGGAGTCGGCGGACAGGGCGTGCTGTTCGCCGCCAAGGTATTTACCGAGGTGGCGCGCCACAGGAAAGTCCCGGTGCTCGGCTCGCAGACATTCGGCATGGCCCAGCGCGGCGGCTCGGTCATGACGCATCTCAAGCTCGGCGAGTTTTGCAGCCCGCTGGTATGCGAAGGCGATGCCGACCTGCTGCTCGCCCTCGATGGCGTCGAAGCCCACCGCAGCCTGCACTATCTGCGCGCCCGGGGCAACGGCCGCGGCGCCCTGTGCGTCGCCAACGTGGCCGACAGCCAGTCGTTTCCCGACCGCCGCGTCGCCGGCCTGCTGACGGAAATGGGCGTCGTCGTGCATACCTGCAACGCCGACGCCGCAGCCTTGCAGATGAACAACGCCCTGGCCGCCAATCTCGTGCTGCTGGGTTTCGGCGCCAGCCGCGAGGACTTCCCCTTCAGCTTCGAGGAAGTGCGCGAGGCTACCGCCGCCTTGAGCGCCACCGCCCGCCGCAGCACCAACCTGGCCGCGCTGGACCGCGGTCGTTTGCTGTGAGCCGGCACTGCGCAGGCGGAGACGTCCGGCTGGTTTGACCCGTGGGCCGAATTGCGGCATCCCGGCTGCTTGATGAGTAGCTCAGTGCTACCATCGCAGGCAATGGTTAGCGATAGGAGCTTAGTCGTGCAGACCTGCGAAAAAGACATTGTTGCCCGGGCCAATGAGCAAGCACAGCTATTGCGCTCAGGGCATTTCGGCCAACTGGACATTGAACATATTGCCGATGAGATCGACGACCTGGGCAAGAGCGAACAAGGTGAATTGGCCAGCCGCATGGCCGTGCTGCCTGCGTACTTGCTCAAACGGCAATATCAGCCTGAACGGCAGGGTGCAAGTCGGGATAAGCCAAGCATACCGTCGGCAGTAATCTTGCATGAATGATTCCGCGCACATCTGCGTTTCCCGCCATGGCGAAACGGATTGGAACATTGCCGGCATCCTGCAGGGCTGGACCGATACCCTGCTCAACGACCTCGGCCGCCGCCAGGCCCATGAACTCGCGGCGGCGGTAGCCTGTTGCCGCCTTTCCCGCGTCTACTCGAGCCCCTTGCGCCGCTCGCTGGAAACGGCGGAGATCATCTCGCGCCTGTTGCGGCTGCCGCCGCCGCTGTGCCACGAAGGCTTGAAGGAAAGGAATTTCGGCGTCATCCAGGGCGTACCGAAAGCCGAGTTGAATCCGGCCTTTCTGGAGCAGATCGTGAAGCGCAATCCGGCCTGCTTCTTCGACCAGGGCGAGACCATGGAAGGGTTTGCGGACAGGGTGCTCGCGGCCATCGCCGCCATTGCCCGCGACCATGCCGGCGAGCGCGTGCTGGTGATCACCCATGGCTGGGTGATGGACGTCATCACCCGCCACATATTGAACCTGCCGCCCAGCGCGATTCTCAACATGAAGCGGAAGAACGGCGAATGCCTGTCCTTGGCCGCCACCGAGGATTCCATCCGCCTGCACCCGGCGGATGCCAGTCTTCCCGGATTCGGCACCTGCCTCTGTGCCGAAAAGCAGCAACGAATCCTGTGCGGCCAGGCGGCGGTAGCGGCGGCGACTATTTTGCCGCTGGCCGATGCTCCTGCGCTGCTTCAGGTAGCCAGCCATCCTGGAGAACCTCGGTCTGAATAGACCATGGACAGCCGTCCGGAAAGTCCGCCAAACCTGTTTCACTGGCAGCTTGCGCCACGGCATCAGCCCAGATCTCGGACTGCCAACCATCATCAGTCAGAACAGGTTGAAGGCCGGGACTCTTCGAAAGTTTTTTCTCGACACCCTTGCGCTGCTCATTGATGGTCCGCTGCCAGCTTGCCGTCTGCCGCTCCGGTTGATATTGCCATTTGAGCAAATGCGCCAGCAACAGCGCCATGCGATTAGCCAATTCGCGTTGTTCGCTCTTGCCCACGTCTTCAATCTCATCGGCAATGTGTTCGATGTCCAATTGGTCGAAGCGACCGGAGCGCAACAAACGTGCTTGCTCGTTTGCCCAGGCAACGATGTCCTTTTCGTACGTCTGCACCTGCGTTCTCCTTCACAAATTTCCTTGTTATTCATGGTATCACGTCCTGTCGCTACTCGTATGGGATGACCGCCACGGCCGCTTCCTTGTCGGCAAGCAAGGCCCGGCAGCGGCCGCGAATTCCGCCCGGGTGCTAGCATCGCGGCATTGCCACGGGCAGAACGCGAAACACCGAATTGAAAGCACTCTTCAGCACCCCTCTCTGGTCCAGCGCCTTCCGGCCGTTCTATTTCCTCGGCGCGCTCTACGCGCCGCTGCTGGTGATCGCCTGGCTGGCGCTGCATCTGGGGCTGGCGGGCGATCCGCTGCTGGCTGTGCCGCTGCAGTTCCGCCACGGCCACGAATTCATCTTCGGCTTTTCCGCGGCGATCATCATCGGCATTGTCCTCACCGCGCTGCCGAGCTGGGCCGGCACCGAAGAAATCCGCGGCGGCCGCCTGTTCCTGCTGGTCGCGCTCTGGCTGGGCGGGCGCATCGCCTTCTGGGCCGCGCCCTGGCTGCCGCCGCCGCTGCCGGCGCTGATCGACTGCCTGCTGTTTCCCGCTGTCGCGGCGATGGTCGCGCCGCAACTGCTGCGCGTGCGCAACCGCCTCTACCTGCTGCTGCTGCCGATCCTGGCCGCGCTGTTCGCCGCCAATCTGCTGTATCACCGCGGCATGGCGACCGCCGACTACCTGCAGACCTGGCAGGGGCTGCGCCTGGCGCTGTTCGCCATCATCGTGCTGTACGTGCTCAAGGGCGGCGTGCTGGCGCCGGTGTTTACCGGCAATGCCCTGCGCGAAAGAGGCCGCGGCGACATCGCGCCGCACAACATGACACTGGAAATCGCCGCCCTCGGCGCGCTGCTCCTGCTCGCCGGGCTGGAACTTGCCGGCGCCGCCGCGGTCTGGACCGGCGCCGGCGCGCTGGCCTGCGCCCTGCTGCAGGCCTGGCGCACGGCGCGCTGGCAGGGCTGGCGGGTCGCCGACGTGCCGCTGCTGCTGGTCATGCACCTCGGCTTCGGCTGGCTGGTGCTGGCCTTCGCCCTCAAGGCCGCCGCCGACCTCGGCGGCCTGGTGCCGCCGGCGGCCTGGCTGCACGCCTTCACCGTCGGCAGCCTGGGGATGATGATGCTGGGACTGATGACCCGCGTCAGCCTGCGCCACACCGGCCGCCCGCTGCGGCTGCCGCGCGCCATGCTGGCGGCTTTCGTGCTGATGTTCGGCGCCGCCCTGCTGCGCCTGGCTGCCGCCGTGCATGACTTCGGCAGCGGCGCGATCGTGCTCGCCGCCGGGCTGTGGGCGGCCTCGTTCCTGCTCTATTTCGCGGTGTTCGGCAAAATGCTGCTGCAGCCGAGCGCGCCGCGCGCCGCGCCCGCCGCCTGACCCTCGCCCGCTGCCGGCGCGGGCCGTTCCTACCGGCTCAGCGAGCGCAGCAGGATCGCGAACAGCTCGCCGGGCGTAAACGGCTTGACCAGGAAATCGTCCATTCCCGCCGCCAGGCAGCGCGCCTTGTCCTCGGCAAAGGCATTCGCGGTCATGGCGATGATCGGCGTGTGGCGGTAGCCGGCAAGCTCGCGTATCTGCCGCGTCGCCTCGAGTCCGCTCACCTGCGGCATCTGCATGTCCATCAGGATCGCCGCGTAGACCTTCTGCTGCGCCATGGCGACGGCCTCGGCGCCATCCGCCGCCATGTCGGCGACCAGATCGGCCGACTCAAGCTGGATCTGCGCCACTTCGCGGTTGACCGGTTCGTCGTCGACCACCAGCACGCGACGGCCGGCGCAGCGGCGGCGCAGTTCGCTTTCCGCATCCACCTCCGTCGCCGCGACGCCGGCAGCCGCCTGCATCCCCTTCTTCAGTCTGACGGTAAACCAGAAGGTGCTGCCCGCCCCCGGCGTGCTCTCGGCGCCGGCTGCGCCACCCATCAGTTCCGCCAGTCGCTTGGTGATCGCCAGGCCGAGACCGGTGCCGCCGTACTGCCGGCTCATCGAATTGTCGGCCTGCTCGAAGGCGCTGAACAGCCGCGGCATGGCTTCGGCGCTGATGCCGATGCCGGTGTCCTCGACTTCGAAGCGCACCACGACGTCGGCGTCGCTTTCCTCCTGCTTGATGGCGCGCAGCGTCACGCTGCCTTGTTCGGTGAATTTGATGGCATTGCCGGCGTAGTTGAGCAAGGCCTGCTGCAGCCGCGTCGGATCGCCCGTCAGGTTCTGCGGCAGGGCGCCGGTGTCGATCAGCAGGTGGATGCCCTTGGTCCGGGCGCGCTCGGACAGGATCAGGCTGACATTCGCCAGCAGGCTGTCGATGGCGACCGGCGCCGTCTCCAGGGTGAACTTGCCGGCCTCGATCTTGGACAGGTCGAGAATGTTGTTGATGATCGACAGCAGGTGGCGGGCCGAGGTGTCGATGGTGTCGAGGCGCTGCGCCTGGCGCGGGCTGACGCCTTCGCGGCGCAGGATGTTGGCCATGCCGAGGATGCCGTTCATCGGCGTGCGGATCTCGTGACTCATGTTGGCGAGGAAGGCGCTCTTGGCGATGTTGGCGGCTTCGGCGGCCTGCCTGGCATCGGCCAGCTTCAGCTCGGCACGGCGGCGCGTGATGATGGACCAGACGTCGTTGCCGATCAATTGCAGGTCGTTGGTATCGGCCTCGTCGTAATCGCCCGCCTTGTTGCCGACCCCCATCAGCAGCCGCACCTCGTCGCCTTCCATCACCGGCACGCCGAGATGGCGCAGCAGATGGGCATGGCCCTGCGGGTAGCCGCGGCGCACCGGCAAGCCCTGATAGTCGTTGTGGATGACCGGGCGGCGCAGGCGCACCGTATCGGCCCAGACGCCGGCCGCCGACACCGGATAGTGGTTGTCGTGGGCGGCCGTACAGTGCTGCAGCGTGCCCTGCGACCAGGTGCCGAGCGAAAGGGTTTCGCGGTCGTCATTGACGAAGTGGATGTAACCGATCTCGCTGGAGGTGAGCCGCACCGCCTCCTCGACGGCCAATTGCAGAATTTCGCCCTCGTCCAGATCGTGCGCCTTCTGGCTCATGGCGAACATGGCCGACAGCCGCTGGTCGTTCTTGCCGAGGCGGCGATTGGCCGCCTCCAGCTCGGCGGTGCGAGCCGCCACCAGGGCCTCGAGGTTGTTGCGATAGGCGTCCAGTTCCGCTCTCTGACGCTCCTTTTCACTGACGTCCTGGATGATCGAAGAAATCAGGATGCGCCCGCCCACCTCGATGCGCGAAGCATGGACCTCGACGGCGCGCACTTTGCCGCCGGCCAGGCGGTGAGCAAAAACGAAGGCATTCTGGTCTCCCCTGGCCGCCTTCAGCAGCCGGCCGGCGACCTCATCCGCCGGCAGGGTATTGATCTGATGGATGTGCAGCGCCTTGAAATCCTCGATGGCATAGCCGTAGAAGCGCACGGCGGCAGCGTTGGCATCGACGATCGCGCCGGAGTCCGGCTCGATCAGCAGCATGACGAGGTCGCTCTGCTCGAACATGGTGCGGAAACGCGCTTCGCTGCTGCGCAGCGTCTGCTCCGCCTGCTTGCGCCGGCTGATGTCGCTCAGGGCAACCCGCAGCGCGCCGTCGCCGGCTTCCTGCCGGCCGCAGTCGATCTGCGCCTGGAACAGCGTGCCGTCGCCGCGCTGCACCGCCACATCCACCGTGCCCTTGCCGCCCTGCTGCCGCACTCTCAGGAAAAGCGCCAGCCAGCGCGGCTGGTCTTCGGCCAGCACCAGAGAAGTCAAGCTGCGCCGCAGCAGCTTCTGGCGTTCGCCGCCGAGCAGCGCCACGGCGGTGAGATTGATTTCCTCGATCATGCCCTCGGCATTGAGACTGAGATAGCCGAGCGGGGCGAAATCGTAGAGATCGAGATAGCGGTCGCGCGACTCCTCGAGGGCGACCTGTCCCTGGCGCAGGGTCTCGTTCTGCATTTCCAGCTCGATCTGATGCACGCGCAGTTCGTGCAGCAGCCTGCTGGCTTCCGCAGGGGATAGAAATCTGTCGCTGCGCGACTCTTCGCTCAGGACATGCCGGGCGACGGCTTCCGCCCGCTGCCGCAGCGACAACGCGCCGGGTTTCATTTTGTCGGCAGGACTCAAGACGTTTTTTCCGGCGCCTCGATCGCCGCCATCGCCAGCAGGATCAGCTCGGTATTGCCGGCGGCGGTGACGATGCGCCTGGCATTCAGCACCATGCGGCGGTGTCCCAGGCCGGGGAAGTCGTGCTCGACCACGTAGCCGTCCATCACCTGGTTCCGCGGCAGGATGTTTTCCAGCAGTTCGCGCAAGGCGGGGATGTCCCACTGGCCGTTGCCCAGGGCGAAAATCTTGCGCCCCACGGTTTGCTCGACGCTGACCTGAAAGTGCCGGTAGAACGAGCGGCTGGCGGAGATCACCTGCAAGCCGCCGTCGAGCACGATCAGCGGCTCGACCACGGTATTGACGATGCCCTCGGCCAGTTCCCGCGCCAGTTGCGTGCTCGCCTGCAAGCTGATCGCCAGTTGTTCCGTGGCCTGCCGGGCGGCCTCGCTGACCCGCCTGAACTCGGTCACGTCGGTGAAGGTCAGCACCACGCCCTCGATCACGTTGTCCAGCGTACGGTAGGGCTGGATGCGCGCCAGGTACCAGGCGCCGTCGGCGCCGCGCACTTCGCGCTCGACCGGGATCAGGGTATCGAGCACGGACTGCAGCTCGGCGGCGAGATCGGCGCCTTCGAGGTTTGACTTGATGTCGCTCAAGGGGCGGCCGACGTCGCCGGCGATCAGGCGGTAGACCTTCACCGCCGCCGGCGTGTAGCGCCGGATCACCAGCTGGTGGTCGAGGAACAGCGTCGCCGTGCCGATGCTGTCGAGCAGGTTCTTCATGTCGTTCTGGATGCGGGTCAGCTGCTCGATCTTGGCATTCAGCTCGGAGTTGACCGTGATGGTCTCTTCATTCAGCGACTGCAGCTCTTCCTTGGAGGTTTCCAGTTCTTCGTTGGAGGACTGCAGTTC
>CAINHS010000088.1 GCA_903848955.1 uncultured beta proteobacterium | reverse complement strand
TCCGCCAGCGACTTGTCCTTGGCCAGCACCACGTACTGATAGACCCAGCCGACCCCGGTAGCATCCGGGCCCAGTTGCGGCGTGACGCCCTGCGGCAGGCGGCCGGCGGCGAAGTTGAGGTATTCCAGGACGCGCGACCGCGCCCAGTAGATGTCGGTGCCGTCCTCGAAAATCACGTAGACGAAGGAGGCGCCGAAGAAGGAAAAGCCGCGCACCACCTTGGATTTCGGCACCGACAGCATGGCCGTCGTCAGCGGATAGGTGACCTGGTCCTCGACCACCTGCGGCGCCTGCCCCGGCACCTCGGTATAGACGATGACCTGCACGTCGGACAGGTCGGGCAGCGCATCGAGCGGCATCTTCAGCACGGCATAAATTCCGGCCAGCGTGACGAAAATCGTCGCCAGCACAACGAGGAACTTGTTGCGCGCCGACCAGTCGATCAGGGCATTCAGCATCTCAATGCCCCTTGTGCGCCGGCTGCGGAGGCGCCGGGACCGGCGCCGCGGCGCCCGCCTCCATCTTCGTGATGACCCACTCGCCGGGCTTGCGTTCGACGAACTCGATGCTGATGGCACTGCCGGGTTTGAACTTCTCCGCCAGCGACGGATTCGCCAGCATGAAGTCCATGGTCATCGCCGGCCACTTCAGGCTGGCGACCGGACCATGCGTCACGGTGACGCCGCCGCTCTTGGCATCGACGGCATCGAGCGTACCCGCAGCCTGATGGCTGACCGCCTTCGGCGCCGCTGCCGGCGCGCTGCCGGCAGCAGTCAGGCCGGTCAGGGCCGCCTTCAGGTTGCTTTCGGCATCGATCAGAAAGTTGGCTGCGACCACCACCGGCTCGCCGTCGGCGACGCCTTCGCGTACTTCGACATAATCGTCGCTGCGCCCGCCGAGCTTGACCTCGCGCGGCTCGAAGCGTCCGGCGCCCTTCTGCACCAGCACCACCTGCCGCGTGCCGCTGTCGATCACCGCCGACAGCGGCACCGTGACCACCTTGTCGCTGGCACCGACCGCCATCTCGACCGTGGCATACATGGCAGGCTTCAACAGCCCGCCCGGGTTCGCCAGTTCGATGCGCACCGGCACCGTGCGCGTCTCGGCGTTCAGCGTCGGATAGATGTAGGCCACTGTGCCGGTAAAGCTCTTGTCGGGATAGGCATTGATGCTCAGCTTGACCTTCTGCCCGGCTCTGACCATGCCGATGTCACGCTCGAAGACATCGGCCAATACCCACACCGATGACACGTCGGCAATCTGGTACAGCGTCTCTCCCGGCATGAAGCGCATGCCGGCCACGGCCTTCTTTTCCAGCACGATGCCGGCCGCCGGCGAGCGGAAGCTCAGCGTGCGCTTCGCCTCGCCGCCCGCGGCCAGGGCCTTGATCTGCTCCTCGGAAATGTCCCAGTTGCGCAACCGCACCAGGCTTGCCTCCGCCAGTTGCCGCATGCCGGTTTGCGCCTCGGCCGGCGCATCCTTCAGTGCGGCGACACCCTTGGCCGCCACCATGTACTCGCGCTGTGCCGAGACCAGCTCCGGGCTGTACACCTCGAACAAGGCCTGCCCTTTTGCTACCGGCTGACCGGTGGCGTTGACGTGCAGGCGCTCCACCCAGCCTTCGAATTTCGGTGCCACGGCCTGCACCCTGCGCTCGTCGATTTCAACGCGACCCGCGGCGCGCACCTGCCGCGCCAGTTCGCGCAGCGCGGCCGGCTCGGTGCGCACGCCGAGCTTCTGCACCTTCTCGGTACTGATCTTCACCTCGCCGGCGGCGGAGTTGGCGCCCTCGTCCTCGCCTTCATAGACCGCGATGTAGTCCATGCCCATCGAGTCTTTCTTCGGCTGCGGCGAGGTATCCGCCAGCCCCATCGGGTTGCGGTAGTAGAGCAGCTTGCGCGCCTTCGGCGCCGGCGCGGCGGACGGCGTCGCCTGATTGGCCGCAGGCGCCGTCGCTGCGTCAGCAGCCTTGCCCTTGCCCAGCCAGTAGCCGCCGCCAACCGCCAGCAGCAGCACCGGCAGCACTGCCAGATATCCGTATTTCATAATTCCTCCCCTACCACTTTCTCGATTTCCGCCAGGCGCATCTGCTGGTCGGCACGTGCCTTGACCAGGTCCAGCCGCGCCCGGCGCAGTTGGCGGTGGGCGTCGAGCACGGCGGCAAAGTCGACGCGACCGTTTTCGTAACCGGCCAGCGCCGCATTCAGATTCAGTTCCGCCTGCGGCAGCAGGCCGCTGCTCACCAGCACTTCCAGTCGCCGCGCCACATCCAGTCCGGCCAGGCTTTCGCTGAGATCGGCGAGGCTCTGGTTGAGGTTGCCCTGGCGCCGCAGGCGTGCCGCCTCAAGGGTCAGATCGGCTTCGCGCTCCTGCTGACGGCGCGAGCTCTGCTGCAAGGGAATATTGATTTCGAACATCAGTTCCCATTCGCTGACGCGGCCGCCGCTCTGTATCGGCGCCACGCCGACATTGACGTCCGGATAGCGGTTGCGCTGCACCAGGTCGCGCCCCTTCTCGGCGCCGGTGATGCGCGCCTCGTCCATCACCAGTTGCGGATTGTTGGCGCGCAGCCGCGCCTCCAGTTCGACCATGTCCAGCTTCGCCGCCGGCGGCAGGACCCGCAAATGATCCGGCGGATGCAGCGCGACGTTGTCGGGCCGCCCCAGCAGCGCACGCATGCGGGCACTGGCCTGGGCGCTCTCGCCTTCGAGCATGACCAGATCAGTCTGCATCGCGGTGATCTCGGCCTGGGCGCGCAGGGCATCCTGCTGGCTGCCGAGACCATTGGCATAGCGGTTGCGGGCAATCTCCGCCACGCGCTGCATCAGGTCGAGATTCTCCTGCGCATAGCGGATGCTTATCAGATGCACGTGATGCTGCACATAGTTCAGCTTGATGCGCGTCGCCAGATCCATCCAGCCGGCACGGGCGCGGGCCTGCGCTTCATCGGCGCCGGCGCCGGCAACCTCGCGCCGCAAGTCGCGCTTGCCGAACCAGGGCAGCGTCTGGCTCACCGCATAGCGCGTGCTGCCGACCCGCCCCGGCAGCAGGCTGGCACCGGCGTCGCTGCCGGCATTGGTGACGTTGCGCAACTCGGTGCGCAGCACCGGGTCGGGCAAGGCACCGGCCGGCTCCACCCGTGCCGCCGCCGCCTCGGCTTCGGCACGCAGCGCGGCAAACTCCGGGTGGCGGGCGCGGGCGAACTCCAGCAGACTCTCGACGTGGCCGCCGATCACCTGCGCCGGTTCGGCGCGCACGGTCGTCGCGGCGGCGACCACGGCCGCCGCCAGCAGCACAAGACGCAAGGCCACGGCCTTACTTGGCCGCTTCGATGCTGATGACGGTCAGTGCCCCGCCCACCTCGGCAACACGAAAGCGGATCTTGTCGCCTTCCTTCCACTTGGCCAACAGCGCCGGGGTCTTGGCCTTGAAGCTCATGGTCATGGGCGGCATGTCGAGATTGACGATCCGGCCGTGGGCAATGGTGAGCTTGCCTGCAGTTGCGTCAATTTTCTTGATCACGCCATCGGTCCATGGCAGGTGGTCTTCGTGGGCCTGGGCGGCAAAGGTGAACGACAGCAGGATTGCCAGAGCGGCAAACAAGCGGATAAACGATTTCATGGGGAATCTCCCGAAGAGCGACAGCAAACGACGGAGCCGAGGCTTTGCCTCGCCCGCCAACCGGACGAAATGTCAGGTGCTGCTGCGGGGAGGGTGCTGCGGAGGTTCGGAAATGTGGCTGGGGAAAGCCGTGATCGCCGGCACCACATAGTGCTGCCCGGCCGGAATCACGCTCGTCGCCAGGGGTGCGCTGGGCATGAAGCCGGCGCAGGCCAGATGGCATTGTTCGCAGTTGTCGCAACCGGCGTCGTGGGCTGCCTGATCCGCCGCCGCTGCCTCGTGGCAAGGCATCGCGGCCTCTGACTGCTCGGCTTCCGCGGCAGCCAGGACCATCTCCTGCGCATGCCGGCACAGCGGCATGGACATCGCCGCCATGGTCTGCACGGGCAGCCACAAGGCGGTCAATAACAGCAGGAATCGGGCGAAACGATTGCTCATGGGAGCGAAGATTACCCGCCGCCGGCGATCAGCGCAAGCCGGCGCCGCGGGTCATTCCTCCTCGTCCTTGGGCCGGAAGCTTGCCGCCAGCTTCTGCTGCACCTGCGGCGGCACTTGCGCGTGGCGGACGAACTCGATGCTGTAGGAACCCTGCCCGCCCGTCATCGACTTCAGGCGCGAGGCGTAGTCGGTGATCTCGGCCAGCGGCACTTCGCCGCTGATAGAAGCGGTGTCGCCGGGACGCGGACTGGTGCCGGTAATGTGGCCGCGCCGGCTCGACAGGTCGCCGGTGAGGTCGCCGATCGCCGCCTCGGGGGCAATGATCTCGATGGCAACGATGGGTTCCAGCACGATGGGACTGGCGGCACGGATTGCTTCCATCGTGGCCTTGCGCCCGGCGGTGACGAAGGCGACTTCCTTGCCGTCGACCGGATGCGTCTTGCCGTCATGGACGATGACGCGCAAATCCTCGACCGGAAAGCCCGCGGTGACGCCAAGCGCCAAGGCCTGGCGCACGCCCTTCTCGACAGCAGGCATGAACACGCCGGGGATCACGCCGCCCTTGACGTGATCCACGAATTCGAAGCCGGCGCCGCGCGCCAGCGGCTCGATCCTGAGATAGACCTCGCCGAACTGGCCGGCGCCGCCCGACTGCTTCTTGTGCCGGCAGTGGCCTTCGGCGTTCGCCGTAACAGTCTCGCGATAGGGAATCAGCGGCAGCGTGGTGTCCAGTTCAAGCTTGAACTGCGTCGCCATCTTTTCCAGCTTGTAGCGCAGGTGCATCTCGCCCAGACCGCGGATCACGGTCTCGTGCGTGGTCGGATGACGTTCGACTTCGAAGCACGGGTCTTCGAGTTCCAGCTTGTGCAGAATGTCGAACAGACGCTGCTCGTCGCCCTTGCGCCGGGTCTCGACGGCGAGACCCTGCATCGGCTTGGGGAACTCCAGCGGCTTGAGGTGGATGTGGTCCTCGTCGTGCGAATCGTGCAGCACGGCGTCGAAGTCGATTTCCTCGACCTTGGCAATGGCACCCAGGTCGCCCGGCAACAGCGAGTCGACCTCGACATACTCCTTGCCCTGCAACTGGTAGAGATGGGCGACCTTGAAGGGCTTCTTGCCGTCGCCGACGAAGAGCTGGCTGTCCTTGCGGATCGTGCCCTGATGCACGCGGAAGATGCCGACCTTGCCCATGTAGGGATCGGCGATGATCTTGAAGACGTGCGCCAGCACATGCTTCGATGCATCCGGGACCGCCTGGAAGGACTCGCCGTCCTGACCCGGCTCGCCCTTGTAGAAGGGCGGCGGGTTGCCCTCGGCCGGATTCGGCGCCAGCGACGCCAGCACGTGCAGCAGCTCGCTGATGCCGGCACCGGTGCGCGCCGAGGTAAACAGGATGGGAATCAGGTGGCCGGAGCGCAACGCCTTCTCGAAGGGGGCATGCAGCTCCTTCGCATCGGGGTCCTTGCCTTCCTCCAGATAGCGCGCCAGCAGCGACTCGTCCTCCTCCACCAGTTGGTCGATCAGCTCGCGATGGGCGTGGGCGATGGAATCGAAATCGGCGTCGCCGGCATCATGTTCCAACACCTCGACGACGTCCTTGCTGCCGTGCGCGGGGAGGTCGAGCAGCAGGCATTCCTTGCCGAAGCGCTCGCGAATCTGGCTCACCAGACCCGGCAGATCGAGATTGTCGGCATCGATCTTGTTGATCACGATCATCCGCGCCAGGCCCCTGGCCTGGGCCGCCCGCATCATGCGCTCGGTGGCCAGCTCGATGCCGGTCTGCGCATTGATGACGACGATGGCTGTTTCGACGCCGGCCAGGGCGGCCACCGCCTGCCCGGCGAAATCGGGATAGCCGGGGGTGTCGATGAGGTGAATGTGTACGCCCTCGGCGGCGAAATTCACCATCGCCGAGTTGAGCGAATGCCCCGCCGTCTTTTCCTGGGCATCGAAGTCGCAGACGCTGCTGCCCTTTTCGACGCTGCCCTTGGCGGCGATGGCGCCGGCCTTGAACAGAAGAGCTTCTGCCAGCGTGGTCTTGCCGGCACCGCCGTGGCCGACGAGGGCAACGGCGCGGATCAGTTCAGTGGTGTATTTCGCCATGATGCAAGCTCCCTGTTTTATCTGTCTTGCGCCGATTTTATCCCAGCGCGAGACGCCGGGCGGCGTCTTGCGGGGACAGAGGCCGGCGCTCCCCGGCGACGCTTTTCAGTCATGCCGTCGTTCCAGGGCGCGGGCGACAAAGTGGCGCGGCACCGTGGTCCGCGGCACGCGCCCGGCAAACCAGCTGCGCACCTCCTGATCGAGACCGAGGCCGTGCATGTAGTTGTAGAGCGCCTTGTTCAGCGCCGTGCCGAGGGCCGCATGGTCAACGCCGGCGGGATCGATGAAGCCGACATCGTTTTTCGCAAACAACCCCGCCGGCAGCGGCTTCAGCGTCACGCCATACTGCGCCGGGTCGCGCCCGACCGGGGAATGAACGCTGCAGGCGAAGCGGTGGAAGAAGCCGGACTGGATGCAGCCGGCGGCGAACAGCTGGCGCACGTATTCGAGGGCGTCGACCGTGTCCTGCACGGTCTGCGTCGGAAAGCCGTACATCAGGTAGGCATGCACCAGGATGCCGGCGTCGGCGAAGGCATGGGTCACCCGCGCCACCTGTTCCACCGAGACGCCTTTTTGCATCAGCGTGAGCAGGCGGTCGGAAGCAACTTCGAGCCCGCCCGAAACGGCGATGCAACCGCTGTCGGCGAGTTGGGCGCAGAGCGCCGGGGTATACGACTTCTCGAAGCGGATGTTGCCCCACCAGGAAATCTCGCGCCGGCGCCTTGCCAGTTCTTCGGCGAGCGCCTTCAGGGCCTTGGGCGGCGCCGCCTCGTCGACGAAATGAAATCCGGTCTGCCCGGTCTCGGCGATGATGGTCTCGATGCGATCGACCAGAGTCTCTGCCGCCACGGCCTCGTAGCGCGAAATGTAGTCGAGCGAGGTATCGCAGAAGCTGCATTTCTTCCAGTAGCAGCCGTGGGCGACGGTGAGCTTGTTCCAGCGCGCGTCGGACCACAGCCGGTGCATGGGATTGAGCATGTCCAGCAGCGACAGGTAGCGGTCCAGCGGCAAGCCGTCCCAGGTCGGGGTTCCCGCTTCGGCGAAGGGTATGTCGGGCTCGGCGGCATCGATGAAGCGCACCCCTTGCGCCGTGCGTAGAAAAGTTCGCACCAACCTGTCCTGCGGACGTTCGCCGCGCAGATGTTCCAGCAGGGCCAGCACGGGGCGCTCGCCGTCGTCCAGGGTGACGTAGTCGAAATAGTCGAAGACCCGCGGCTCCTTGAGCTCGCGCAGTTCGGTATTGACGAAGCCGCCGCCGAGCACGGTGATGATCGCGGGATCGTGCCGCTTGATCGCCTGGGCGATGCGCAAGGCGCCGTAAACGTTGCCGGGGAAGGGCGCCGACACCAGCACGACGTGCGGCGCATGCCGCGCCACAGCCTCCAGGCTCAGGTCGCGCAAGACGCGGTCAATCAGGTTGAGCGGCTCGGCCAGCGCCTGCGCCAGAGGATCGAAGCTGGCCTGGCTCTGTGCCAGAGACTCGGCGTAGCGCACGAACTCGAAGCGCGGATCGACCGCCTCGCGCAAGACATCGGCGATGTCGTTGAGGTAGAGCGTGGCGAAGTGCCGGGCGCGATCCTGCACGCCGAGCGCGCCGAAGGCCCAGGCCAGCGGATCGCCGCCATCGGCATCGACATAGGCGTCAAGCGCCTCGAAGCGCGATCCTTCGGGCAAAAAATTGCGGCTGCCGATGCGATGCCCGATGGAGGGATCGCGCCCCTGCAGAAAGGCCACCGCCACTTCCATCGTCGCCAGATAGCGCTCGAAGCTGCGGTCGAAAGCCTGCACCCGCGGCGAACGCCGCTTTACCGGCAGGGCATGGATGCACTCGCGCACGGCCAGCAATCCGGCGCGGGAAAACAGGCGCAGGACGAGGGCCAGCGCCAGATCCTCCTGCACCGCGGCGACGCCGCGCGAGCGCAGGAATCCGGTGAGGTAAGCCGTCGATGGGTACGGCGTGTTGAGCTGCGTCATCGGCGGGATGAGGGACAGGACGCGCATGACAAGCAGACGATCGGATGGGGAGGCAAGAGTACTCCATTGCCCGCCGCTTGCGGCGCTTCAAGGCATTCATGAGAACCGGCATCTGCCGCAAAGCCTGGCGCAACAAGCTGCCGCATCGCATCCCCGGATCACCCGCCGCTGTTGTTCCTGTCGGCAAAGGTCACAGAGTAAGCAAGCCGCAGTTACGGATCGTCAGGCAATGGCCTGCCGCAGGTCGCTGTCCGCGACGAGCGCCTCGGCGGCAGACCGGCCCGAGTAAAGAGCCCAGTTGATGGTCGGGGCATTGCAATAGTCGCCGCACACATAGAGCCAGTCGGCGCGCCGCCGGGTGCGGTAGCGCGGGTTGTCGACCGGGGGTATTTGCAGCGGCAGTGCATCGGGAATACGAAACGTCTTGAGGTGGCGCCAGCCATCGACTGCCGCACCGAACCAGTCTCTCATTTGAGCGCGTACCGCGGCTTCCACAATGACATCATCATCGGCGGGAATACCGGCAACGCTAACGGCAATCAGCGAATCACCGGCCGGCGCATAGTCGCGGGATAGCAGCGTCGGCACTACCAGACAGTTCACCGGACCGTGTCCTGTTGCGTTGAGCACCAGAATCGGCTCATCAACCGGCGGCGCTGCGGCGGCGAAATAGAGGCAGGTGGTCCCCCGTGTGCCGGGCACGACTTTGTCACCGAGCAGGCGCGCCGTCGCGACGCCCTCGGTGGCCACGACGATGGCCCCGGCTGAAACACGCTCTCCGCTTTCGAGCGTGACGCCGCCCTCGCTCAAGCCGGTGACACGCGCGTTGGTACGCAAGATGCCGGCGGGCAAGGCCGCCAGGAGTTGGGCGGGAATCGCTCCCATGCCTGTCGCCGGTACCGCGGTATCACCGGCGGCGAAGGCTCGAAAGCAGAATTCGAAGGCACGGCTCGATACCGACAGCGTGGGATCGAAGAACACGCCGGCAAGAAATGGCCGGAAAAAGCGATCGATGATGGCATCGCTGAAGCCGAGTTCGCGCAGACGGGCATCGGCCGTTGTCTCGGGACGATCATAGATCTGATCAATGCCGGCCGACAGCAGCTGCCGGCGCAGCATCGCCATGCGCCATTTGTCGGCCAGCGTACCCACCGGCGAGAACAGCGTGGCAAGTCCAGCCAGAGGCTGGCGCCACGGATCGGCAAGCCGGTGAAAACGCCCCTCGAAGCGGATCAGGGCCCCGGGAACGAAGGCGCGCAAATCAAGTGCCGACAGATCCAGCGCACTGCGCGCTTCCGGGTAGGCCGTTTGCAGGGCCTGAAATCCCCGGTCGAGGCGGTAGCCCTGGTGAAGCTCGGTACCGATCCGGCCTCCAATCGTTGCCGTTGCCTCGAGCAGGCGCACCGAGCGGCCACGCCGCACCAGTTCGCGCGCGCAGTTAAGTCCGGCCAGTCCCGCTCCGATGACGATTACATCAGTCTTGTCCATGCTTGATCTCGTTCGCAAATATCCATGATTACGTATTCCGGGCTTGCCGATGGATGATGCCTGGCCAATCCCCCCGCTTGAATGTTCTGTAGCTGCAGAGAGTGCCGTGCCTTGGTCAAGGCGCACATCCGGTCGCGGCGTCGGCTGGAACGATGGTGGCCGGCTTGCCTTTGGTGACGAGCCGCAACAACAACGGCCCGATGGTTCTGGAGATCGGACGACGGTATCGCGCAAACACCGAATATGCGCCGGATAGAACCGGACTGAACCATCTCTGCGACAGCAGCCAGGACAAGGCATGCAGCCCTGCCCGGCGATAGGCCTCGGCAAATACGGGGACTCCGACAAGCAACCGGCCGTCGCCCAGGCGACCGTGAATTCTCTCGAGCGCCATAGCACAGGAAATCTGATGCTTGTCCTCGTCGAGGGATGGCTCGCTCAGGTCTACGAAGGCCAGCAAGTCCCGGCTGTTGCGCGTCTTCAAGAATTCTATTTCCGCCAGGCACAGCGGGCATTGTCCGTCATAGTAGATCGTGAGTTTCTGCATGGTCGACCTCAGTTGATTCTTGCCTGTACAGGACCTTCAATAGAAGCCAGGGTCAGCCAGATCTCGTTCCTGCGCATGAACCAGGGAGTAAATGGCGGGTTGTATCGTGCGTAAACCGGCTCCCCCTTCCAGGCAAGGCCGGCGTCGGCGAGAACCACCTTCAGCTTGTCCAGGTGCTCCTGGTAATTGCTGGCGGACCAGGTGCCGGAATACACAATCACTGCAACCAGGACCGGCGCCACATCCCGCAGGCGTATGCGCTGGTCAATGGGCACCGGCGCAGATTCGGGTGATACGCCTTTGGGAAGCACGAAGCGGACAAGGTGGCTATCGGCTGCCGACCGCGACGCCGCAGGCGTTGCCAGTTCAACCGGACCCGGAACACTTGCCTGGATCACCGGAGCAGTCATGGCGAGCTTCGTCCCGCCTTTGTTGTTGCCAAAGATGTAAGCCGCGAGTACGGGGAAGGCCTGGCTCGCTGCCTTGTCCGCCGCAGCATCAACCGTTAGCTCGGCCACAACGTAGGGTGCGTACTGGCGGATCTCGACGTCATCCAACTTGCGGATGACTGCGTATGCGGGTTCTTCAACAGCCATGGCTAGCGTGGTACCCGCAATGAGGGCGAGGCCGAAAAATATCTTTGACATAGGTGAGGCTCCATTTTCCTTGGCGTTGCCCTTTGTTCCGCAACAGGGCGCCCTAATCGTTGCTGCCACAAATCTCGGCGTAGGCCGAATGATTGTGTATGGACTCGAAATTCTCTGACGCGACCTTCCAGGCGGAGATGCGCGGCTCCTGCATCAGGCGCAGAGCGATGTCGCGTACCAGATCCTCGACAAATTTCGGATTGTCATAGGCGCGCTCGGTCACCCATTTTTCATCCGGCCGCTTGAGCAGGCCGAACACCTCGCAGGAGGCTTCGTCCTCGGCGATACGCACCAGTTCGTCCAGAGCCATTTCTCCCTTGAGCTGCACGCGCAGGCTCAGATGCGAGCGTTGGTTGTGCGCGCCGTAGTCGGAAATTTCCTTCGAGCAGGGACACAGGCTGGTGACGGGAACGGTGACCGCGAGCGCCGTTTGCACCGCGCCGCCCGGCTCCGCCCAGACGTCGATGCCGGCGTCGATGTCGAGCAGGCTGGGAACCCCGGAGACCGGCGCCGTCTTGCGGATGAAATAGGGAAAGCGGAGTTCAATGCGACCCGAGTTCGCCTGCAGATGCAGCAGCATGTCGGCAAACATGCGGCGCAGGTCACCCGGGGACAATGCGGCCCGGGGACGCTCGAGCAATTCGACGAAGCGCGACATGTGGGTGCCCTTGACCTCGGGCGGCAGGCCTACCGTCATCGCCAGGGTGGCCACGGTCGGATGGGCTTCGCCGGCGGCGTCCTGCAGCGTCAGCGGATAACGCAAGCCCTTGACGCCCACTTGCTGGATGGCAAGCCGGCGGTGATCGGCGGATGACTGGATGTCAGGCATGAAAAAGCGGTCGGGTGCATTCACGGCGTACTCCTGAGGTGGGGCGAAAAGAAACGAAGGGCTTCACGGCTTCTCGGCAAGCCAGCGCTCGATCAGGGCGATCAGGCGGCCGCTGCCGGGGGATGTCAGGCTGCTGTAGCTCTCGACGCGACTGCCGCTGCGGTCGATCAGGTACTTGTGGAAATTCCATTTGGGCCGCGTTCCGGTCGTGGCGATCAACTGCTTGTAGAAAGCGTTGGTCTTCGGTGCGGAAATGTCGGTCTTGGCCATCATCGGAAATTTGACGCCGTAGGTCGTGCGGCAGAAATCGGCGATCTCCTGGTTGCTGCCGGGTTCCTGGTCGCCGAAATCGTTGGACGGGAAACCGATGACCACAAGGCCGCGATCCTTGTATTTGTCGTAGACAGACTCAAGGCCTTCATACTGCCCGGTGAAACCGCAATAGCTCGCGGTGTTCACCACCAGGATGACCTTGCCCTCATACTGGCACAGCGACTGCGGCTTGCCATCCTGCAGCTTTGGAAAAACATGATCAAGCAAGGGCGGGCACGCTGCGACAGCAAGGCCGGCTGCAAAGAAGCCGGCAAGAGCCGTGAGTACCTGAACAAATCCGGTTAATGAAGTCATTTTGTCATGGACAAACCAAGGTATTAGACGTACGATATCGCCAACATTTGAGCTTGTCAACTGCTTTGTCTTGGACAAATAAGATTCTTATGGATAATGCCAACCCCGAAATCACTGCTGCATCTTCCACGGCCGGGATCAGCATCGCCGCCGTGGAGCGGGACACCGGCCTGGGCAAGGACACCTTGCGCGTCTGGGAACGCCGCTACGGTTTTCCGCAACCCCTGCGCGACGCCTGCGGCGAACGGCTATACCCGGCGGAGCAGGTCGAGCATCTGCGCCTGATCAAGCGCCTCATCGACCAGGGCCAGCGTCCCGGCAAGCTGTTGCGCAAACCGTTGGCGGCACTGGCCGAACAGCTCGCCGGCAGTCCTCCGACCATCGGCGCCGACGACACGGCGGATTGGGTCGTCGCTTTGCTGAAAAACCGCGATGTCGACCGTCTGCGCACCGAATTCGCCCAGCGACTGGCGCGCGACGGCCTCGAGCGTTTTGTCATCGAAACCGTGCCGGCGCTCAACCGGCGTATTGGCGACGGCTGGATGAGGGGTGAAATCGAAATCTTCGAGGAACACCTCTACACGGAGCTGATCCAGAATCAGCTCAGGGCATCGATCTACGCGCTGGGCAGTCGCGGCAGCAGGCCGCACGTGCTGCTGACCACGGTCAAGGACGAAGAACACCTGCTCGGTCTGTTGATGGTCGAGGCCCTGTTGGCAGCCAATGGTGCCTGGTGCATTTCGCTCGGCGCACAAACCCCGGTGACCGACATCATCGGCGCCGTGCGTTGCACGACGACCGATATCGTCGCCCTCTCCTTCTCCGGCGCCTATCCCTGGCGCAAGGCGCGCGATACTTTGCTCGAACTGCGCGCCGCACTGCCCGAGACTACCGGGCTCTGGGCTGGCGGTGCCGCCCTGACCGGTCGCAGGCGCGTGATTCCCGGTATCCGCATCATAGACAATCTGCACGCCATCGAGCCGGCACTGGCGGACTGGCACGCCATGAGACGTGCGACGCAGAACAGCGGTCACTGCACCGAACTGTAATGCCCTGTGGCTATTGAAACCGGCTGAGATCGATACTCCACTTTTCCGCGGTCTCATGGCCGACGATCTTGTCGCCTCCGCCGTGGCCAAGTGGCTTTGACAGATCGACCTTGATCGGCGTGACATACGACCGGCGCTTGCTATCGTAGATGACCCGTACCACCGGCTGCAGCAGGCTGCCGCCCTCGTTCTGGTCGTGCACGATGCCGATCTTTCCCGATTCGAGCATGACCATCGTTCCGACGGGATAGATACCGATGGCGCGGATGAACTGCTGCGCCACTTCGGGCTTGAAGTGGTATTTGCTCCATTCGAGGATCTTGCGCAAGGCCTCGTGGGGCGGAATCCCGGCGTGATAGACACGATTCGACGTGATGGCATCGTAGACGTCGCAGACCGCCGCCATCTGGCCGATGAGCGTGATCTCGTCGCCCTTGAGTTTGAGCGGGTAGCCCGAACCATCGTGCCGCTCGTGGTGCTGGTGTGCCACCAGGATCGAACTGGGGTGGATACCCGGGATCACGGCAAGGGCTTCTACACTCGCGACGACGTGATTCTTCATCTGGGTGAATTCTTCTTCCGTCAGCTTGCCGGGCTTGTTGAGGATGGCGCCGGGCACCCGCATCTTGCCTATGTCGTGGAGCAAGCCGCCGACTCCCACCAGATGGATTTCTTCGTGCGGCATGCCGACGGCGCGGCAGAACGACACCAGCAGTGCGCATACCGACACCGAATGCAGGAAGGTGTAGTCGTCCTTGTCCTTGACTTGGCACAGCGACACCAGCGCGTTGCCGTTGCGCAGTATGGACCGGGTCATTTCCTGGACGACGGGTTCCACTTTCTCAATAGCCACCTGCTTCCCCATGCGGACGTCGTTGAGGACGTCATGGGTGATCCGGTTGGCTTCGTCCCTGACCTTGACCGCGCGGACCGACTCTTCCCGAAACGAGACACGTGCCGCGACCTTCGTCTCGGCGGCCACCCGCTTCATGTCTTCTTCGAGGTTCTGCTCCACTTCCTCCCGGGTCGGTGCGTGTTGAACGTCGTGACCGCGCGAGGTATCGATGTAGACCTCACGAATTCCGGCCTTGACGATCTTTTCAATAACAGTGCCATCAGTAACGGCAAAGTTGTTGCGCAGAAAGGGGTGATCCATCCACCCGGCCCCGAGGTCGGAGATGTGCATGCCGGGCTTGAGGTCGACAACCTCGATCTTCTTGATGGTATGCGCTTTGATTTCCACGAAGTATGGCCTCGATGGTGTATCAATCACCGGGTTACCAGTTGCGTGATCTTGACAGTGCAGAGCGCATCCTCTAAAGCGGACCAGCAGGTCCAGCGGTGAGAATTTGATTCAGGTGGCGACCCGGAGACGGGAATCAGAAGCGGCCGTTCGCGATGAATCCTGAAAAACGGGAAGCCGTGATTCGATACCATCATTGGGCAACCTGCCGCTTCAGGAAGGGGACGTACGCCATGTCGGTCTTGGCGACGTGCTCGGTGAGCCAATTTCTGAGAAATCTCACGGTGTCGGCCGAAATGTCCTTTCCGACAGAGTTAACATGCAGTTCCCTCAACTTGGCTCGAAACGTTGCGTGCTCGGCCATGTGTTCGGCCAGATCGGGATAACCGGCCGACTTCATCAGCGATTCTTCTGCGGCAAAGTGCTCCTCGGCATTATTCTTCAGGCGCGTGATGGCGTAAGCGCCGAGAAGCGTGTGCTTGTCGGCGGCGGCATTTTCCAGCTTGGCAACCCACTGGAAGATAGCCTTATGGTGCTCATCGAGCAGTTCAACACCGGTGCTGAGGGCCGTGGTCCATTCAATCATGAAAGCAGGGCAGCACTTGGTATTGCATGGACCACCGCCACCGGGCCGTGCAGGCTGACACCCTGCTCACGCACATGTCGCATTACCCGGCCTGCGAACATGAACCGGTCTGCTGCTTTATAGGTAGACGAGCGGTTGGGCACGTTTCTTGATCTCCACAAGATGCTCAGACTAGGTATTCTGCGGCGCGCAGGCGACAGTCAAGATATGCCAGTGTGGAAATGAAAGATATACCGCGTTAGCCTTATTCGCACTACTGGGAAACCAGTACCGTTGGCAGTCGAATGTCGAGTGAGACAGGACCGCTGCCAATGCAGAAGGTCTTTGCGGGAGTCGCCGGGGATCTCCGCAGCAGAGGCCCTTTCGGGGTCATTCCACGGTAACCGACTTGGCCAGATTCCTCGGCTTGTCGACATCCGTGCCCTTCACCAGCGCAGCGTGATACGACAGCAGTTGCAGCGGCACGACGTGCAGCACGGGTGAAAGCAGGCCGTAATGCTCGGGCAGGCGCAGCACGTGCACCCCGGCTTCCTGATCCACTGCGGAATCGGCATCGGCGAAGACGTAGAGTTCGCCGCCACGGGCGGCGACTTCCTTGAGGTTGGACTTGAGCTTCTCCAGCAGTGCGTCGTTGGGCGCGATGCTGATCACCGGCATGTCCTTGTCCACCAGCGCCAGCGGGCCATGCTTGAGTTCGCCGGCCGGATAGCCCTCGGCATGGATGTAGGAAATCTCCTTGAGCTTCAGCGCACCTTCGAGTGCTATCGGATAGTGGTGGCCGCGGCCGAGGAACAGCGCGTGCTGCTTGT
This sequence comes from uncultured beta proteobacterium, assembly GCA_903848955.1. Classification (GTDB taxonomy): domain Bacteria; phylum Pseudomonadota; class Gammaproteobacteria; order Burkholderiales; family Rhodocyclaceae; genus Sulfuritalea. The sequence goes on along the minus strand of CAINHS010000088.1, from coordinate 11,852 downwards.
CGGCGAAGCGCGCGGCCCAGACCTTGATTTCAGGTTCCAGGGCCAGCACCTTCTGCACCGCCACCGGCAGATGGCGCAGCGCCGTCAGGTGTCCGGCTTCCTGCGCCGGCGTCAGGCGCCCGGCCTGTTTGGCGAGCGTCACGGCGAGCAGGAACAGGGCGGCGAGCTGCGTGGTGAAGGCCTTGGTCGAGGCCACCCCGATCTCGGGACCGGCGCGGGTCAGGAAGCGCAAGGCACATTCGCGCACGATGGCCGACTCGGGCACGTTGCAGATGGCCAGCGTGCGGCCCATGCCGAGCGCCCTGGCGTGCTTAACCGAGGCCAGCGTGTCCGCCGTCTCGCCGGACTGCGAAATCGCCACCACCAGTTGCTCCGGATCGGGCACCGAGACGCGGTAGCGGTACTCGCTGGCGATCTCGACGCTGCAAACGATCCCGGCCAGTTGCTCGATCCAGTAGCGTGCCACCAGTCCGGCATGGTAGCTGGTGCCGCAGGCGAGGATAAGCACCGAGCGCACGCCGTTGAGCATTTGCGGCGCGGCGACGCCGAACAGGTTCGGCGTCAGAGTCTGCGCGCCGCCGATCATTTCCAGCGTGGCGGCCAGCGCCTGCGGCTGCTCGAAGATTTCCTTCTGCATGTAGTGCGTGTAGTCGCCGAGTTCGACGTCGTCGGCACAGAGGCTGCTCTCATGCACCGGCCGGTCCGCCGGCACGCTCAGCGTCCTGCCGTCGGCGCCGGCTATCCGCACCGCATCGCGCCGGAGTTCGGCAACGTCGCCGTCCTCGAGATAAATCATGCGGCGCGTAACCTGCAGCAGGGCCGAAGCGTCCGAGGCGGCGTAGTTGCCGTCTTCGCCCAAACCCAGCAGCAGGGGCGCGCCGTGACGGGCGACGATGATGCCGCCGGAGCCCTCCTGCAATACTGCAATGGCATAGGCACCGACCAGGCGCGCCGTCGCCTGACGCACTGCCTGGAACAGATCGGGTGTCGTGCGCAGCGTGTGCCGGATCAGATGCGCGATGACTTCGGTGTCGGTATCCGAAGTGAATTCATAGCCGCCGGCCGTCAGTTCCCGCTTCAGCTCGGCGTAGTTCTCGATGATGCCGTTATGCACCACGGCGAGTCCCGCCGAGACATGCGGATGCGCATTGCGCTCCGAGGGCACGCCATGCGTGGCCCAGCGGGTATGCGCGATGCCGTGATGCGCCTCCTGCCCTGCCGCCAGCGCCGCCAGTTCGGCGACGCGGCCGACGCTGCGCAGGCGCATCAGCGCCGGCGTAAGCAGGGCCAGGCCGGCCGAATCGTAGCCGCGGTACTCGAGCTTCATCAGCCCCTCGATCAATACCGGGACGATGTTGCGTTCAGCGACGGCTGCGACGATACCGCACACGGCTCAGTCCTTTTTCGGCAAGCCGGCTTTTTTTGCCGGCCGCTTCCAGCCGGGCAGCGACATCTGTTTGGCGCGCGAAACAGTCAACTGGCCGGGCGGAGCATCGCGGGTCAGGGTGGTGCCGGCGCCCAGCGTCGCGCCGCGGCCGACGGTGACGGGGGCGACAAGCTGGCTGTCGGAGCCGATGAAGGCGTCATCCTCGATCACGGTGCGGAACTTGTTGGCGCCGTCGTAGTTGCAGGTGATGGTGCCGGCGCCGACATTGACGCGACGGCCGATGGTGGCATCGCCGAGATAGGCGAGGTGGTTGGCCTTGGAATGATCGGCGATGGTCGAATTCTTCACTTCGACGAAATTGCCGATATGCACGTCGCGACCGAGTTCGGTGCCGGGCCGCAGGCGGGCGTAGGGTCCGATGATGTCGTCCGGGCCGACGACGGCGTCCTCGATGTGGCAGAACGGGGCGATGCGCGCACCGCTGCCGATGCGGCAGTTCTTCAGCACGCAATTGGCGCCGATGACCACCCTGTCGGCGAGCTCGACCCGGCCTTCGAAGACGCAATTGACGTCGATGCTGACATCGCGCCCGCAACTCAGCTGGCAAGCACCTTCGCCGCGCACGTCGATGCGCGCCGGATCGGCCAGCGTCACGCCGGCTTCCATCAGGCGTTCGGCGACATTGCGCTGATGCACGCGTTCCAGCGCGGCGAGCTGCAGCTTGCTGTTGACGCCCTCGATCTCCCAGGCCGCATCGGGATGGACCGTGACGATCGGCATGCCTTCCGCCACCGCCAGGGCGACGATGTCGGTGAGGTAGTACTCGCCCTGCGCGTTGCGCGTGCCCAGCATCGGCAGCCAGCGCGCCAGCGCCGCCGCGGGGGCGACAAGGATGCCGCTGTTGATCTCGCGAATGGCGCGGCAGGCGACGTCGGCGTCCTTCTCCTCGACGATCTGCCTGACCTCGCCGTCGACCCTGACGATGCGGCCATAACCCCGGGGATTGTCGACATGTGCCGTCAGCAGCGCCAGCGCACCGCTGCCTGCGGCCGCGCTCAGGCGCCGCAGGGTCGAAGCGCGTATCAGCGGCACATCGCCATACAGCACCAGCGTTGCGGTGGCTGTGGCACCCGGCGCCGCGGCCACGGCAGGCATGGCCTGCAGCACGGCGTGGCCGGTGCCGAGCTGCTGTTCCTGGCGTACCCAGGTGACATCGGGCGCATCCAGCGCGGTGCGGACCTGTTCGCCGCCGTGGCCATAGACCACGCAGATCTGCCCGGCACCGATTTCGCGCGCCGCGTCGATGACATGTCCCAGCAGTGCCTTTCCCGCCAGCCGATGCAGCACCTTGGGCAGGTCGGAGTGCATGCGCTTGCCCTGCCCGGCGGCGAGAATGACGACGTTCAAGGCGGAATCACCTCGGCAGGACGCTCGAACCCATGAGGAATTGGTCGACGCTGCGCGCGCACTGGCGGCCTTCGCGAATGGCCCAGACCACCAGCGACTGGCCGCGTCGCATGTCGCCGGCGGCAAATACGCCGGGCACATTGGTTGAGTAGGACTGCGCACCTTCGGTGTTGGCCCCGGCATTGCCGCGCTTGTCCTTGTCCACGCCGAAGGCATCGAGCACGCCGCCGACCGGACTGAGGAAACCCATGGCGAGAAAAGCGAAATCTGCGGCAATCTCGAATTCGGAGCCGGCCACTTCGCTCATCTTGCCGTCGGTCCACGACAGGCGGACCGCCTTGATGGCCTTGAGGCGGCCGCGGTTTGGACCATCCTGGTGGCCGATGAATGCCTTGGTGCCTATCGACCAGTCGCGCCCGCAGCCTTCGTCGTGCGACGAGGAAGTGCGCATCCGCAGCGGCCAGTAGGGCCAGGTCAGCGGGCCGTCTTCCTGCTCGGGCGGACGCGGCAACAGTTCGATCTGCGTGATGCTGGCGGCGCCATGGCGGTTGGAGGTGCCGACGCAGTCCGAACCGGTGTCGCCGCCGCCGATGACAAGAACATGCTTACCCCTGACGTTGACCGGATTCTTGCGGCCGCCGGAAACTTCCTTGTTCTGCGGAATGAGGAATTCGAGGGCGAACATCACTCCTTCCAGTTCGCGCCCGGGCACCGCCAGGTCGCGCGGCTGCTCGGCGCCGCCGGCGAGCACCACGGCGTCGAAATCCTTTTTCAGCTGCGCCGGAGTGACTGTCTTCTTCGCATCGTTCACCACGCCCTCGGGCAGGGCGGCGTCGGTGACCATGGTGCCGGTGACGAAGCTGACGCCCTCGGCCTTCATCTGCGCCATGCGCCAGTCGATCAGGCGCTTGTCCAGCTTGAAGTCGGGAATGCCGAAGCGCAGCAGGCCGCCGATGCGATCATTCTTTTCGAATACCGTGACGTCGTGCCCCGCGCGCGCCAGTTGCTGCGCCGCCGCCATTCCGGCCGGGCCGGAACCAACCACCGCGACCTTCTTGCCGCTCTTCTTCGCCGCGGGTTGCGGCAGTACCCAGCCGTTCTCTCCGGCCTTGTCGATGATGGCGCGCTCGATCGACTTGATGCCGACCGGCGTCTGCGGAATGTTCAGCGTGCAGGCCGCCTCGCAGGGTGCGGGGCAGATGCGGCTGGTGAATTCCGGGAAATTGTTGGTCGAATGCAGGGCATCGATCGCTTCGCGCCAGCGACCCTTGTAGACGAAGTCGTTCCAGTCCGGGATCAGGTTGTTCACCGGGCAGCCGTTGTTGCAAAAGGGGATGCCGCAATCCATGCAGCGCGCACCCTGGGTCGTGGCCTGCTGATCGGTCAAATGCGGAATGAATTCGCGATAGTGCTGAATTCGCGTTTCCGCCTTCTCGTAGCTGTCGGAAATGCGTTGGAACTCGAGGAATCCGGTTGGCTTGCCCATTATGCTGCCTCCGCAGGGCCGCCCCAAGGAGGCAGCGAATCATTGCACGGAAGTCGGCGCGCGGAACGCGGCGACTGAACCACTGTCACCCCCTTGCCCGGCAAGGGGGCCGGGGGGAATGCCGGCTTCATGCGGCCTCCTTGAGCCGGGTCGCTTCCAGGTCTTTCAGGGCGCGACGATATTCATGCGGAAAGACCTTGACGAACTTGCCGCGAACTGTTGTCCAGTCGGCCAGAAGCGCCCTGGCGCGCTCGCTGCCGGTAAGCTGCAGGTGCCGCTCGATCATGTTCTTGAGTTGCGCTTCGTCGGTCCGGCCACGATGGCGCAGGCCGTCGTCGGCCTGCCCCGCCTCGGGCAGAACCGTATCGAGGCCGACCATCGCCATGTTGCAGCGCTGCGCGAAAATGCCATCTTCATCATAAACATAGGCAATGCCGCCCGACATGCCGGCGGCGAAGTTGCGCCCGGTAAGGCCGAGCACCGCCACCGTGCCGCCGGTCATGTATTCGCAGCCGTGATCGCCGGTGCCTTCGACCACCGCCGTGGCACCGGAATTGCGAACGCAGAAGCGTTCGCCGGCAACGCCGCGGAAGAACACCTCGCCGTCCGTGGCGCCGTAAAGCACCGTGTTGCCGACAATGATGTTTTCCCAGGGCCGGCCGCGGAATGCCTCGGGCGGACGCACGATGATGCGGCCGCCGGAAAGGCCCTTGCCGACATAGTCGTTGGCTTCGCCGGTCAGGTCGAGGGTGATGCCGCGCGCGAGGAAGGCGCCGAAGCTCTGCCCCGCCGTGCCGGTGAGCCTGATGGTGATGGTGTCGTCGGCCAGACCCTCGTGCCCCTTGCGCCTGGCCACCTGGTGCGACAGCAGGGTACCCACCGTGCGGTTCTGGTTCCTGATGGGCGACTCGATGACCACCTTTTCGCCGTGCTCCAGAGCTTTCTGCGCCTTGGCGATCAGGCTGTGATCGAGCGCGCCGCCGAGACCATGATCCTGCGTCTCGCTATGACGGGAGGAAACGCCGGCCACTTCCGGCCGCCGGTAGAAGATGCGCGAAAAGTCGAGCCCCTTGGCCTTCCAGTGGTCGACGCCCTTTTTCATGTCGAGCAGATCAGAGCGGCCGATCAGGTCGTCGAACTTGCGGATGCCCATTTGCGCCATGAGTTCGCGCACTTCCTCGGCGACGAAGAAGAAATAGTTGACGACGTGTTCGGGCTGACCGGAGAAGCGCGCGCGCAGTACCGGATCCTGCGTCGCGACGCCGACCGGACAGGTGTTGAGATGGCACTTGCGCATCATGATGCAGCCTTCGACCACCAGCGGCGCCGTGGCGAAACCGAATTCGTCGGCCCCGAGCAGGGCGCCGATCAACACGTCGCGGCCGGTCTTCATCTGGCCGTCGGCCTGGACGCGGACGCGGCCGCGCAGGCGGTTGAGGACCAGGGTCTGCTGCGTTTCGGCGAGGCCCAGTTCCCAGGGCGTACCGGCATGCTTGACCGAGGAAATGGGCGAAGCGCCGGTGCCGCCGTCATGGCCGGCGATCACCACATGATCGGCCTTGGCCTTGACCACGCCGGCGGCGACAGTACCGACACCGATTTCCGACACCAGCTTGACCGAGACGCTGGCTTCCGGATTGGAGTTCTTCAGGTCGTGGATCAACTGCGCCAGATCCTCGATCGAGTAGATGTCGTGGTGCGGCGGCGGCGAAATCAGCTGCACACCCGGCACCGAGTGGCGCAGAAAGCCGATGTATTCCGACACCTTGTGGCCGGGCAACTGGCCGCCTTCGCCGGGCTTGGCGCCTTGCGCCATCTTGATCTGGAGCTGGTCGGCATTGGCCAGATATTCGGCGGTGACGCCGAAGCGTCCCGATGCCACCTGCTTGATCGCCGAACGCAGGCTGTCGCCGGCCTTGAGCGCGATGTCGCGCGCAATGCGGTTCTTGCCGATGACGCCGGCGAGGGTGCTGTCCGCAGCCAGCGGCTTGTAGCGCAGGCGGTCTTCGCCGCCCTCGCCGGTATTCGACTTGCCGCCGATGCGGTTCATGGCAACAGCCAGCGTGGTGTGCGCTTCGGTTGAAATGCTGCCGAGCGACATCGCGCCGGTGGCGAAACGCTTGACGATGTCCCTGGCGGATTCCACTTCGTCGAGGGCGACCGCGGTGCCGGCCGGCCTGATCTCGAACAGGCCGCGCAGCGTCATGTGGCGCTGCCCCTGGTCATTGATCAGCCTGGCGTATTCCTTGTAGGTTTCGTACTTGCCCGAACGCGTCGCGTGCTGCAGCTTGGCGATCACATCGGGGGTCCACATGTGTTCTTCGCCGCGCACGCGGAAGGCATATTCGCCGCCGCTGTCGAGCATGCTGGCAAGTACCGGATCGGCACTGTAGGCCGCGGCATGAATGCGCAGAGTCTCAGCGGCGACTTCCTTCAGGCCGATACCCTCCACCTTGGTCGGCGTTCCGGCAAAGTAGCGATTGACGAAATCGGACGACAAGCCGACCGCCTCGAAAATCTGCGCGCCGCAGTAGGACTGGTAGGTCGAGATGCCCATCTTCGACATGACCTTCATCAGGCCCTTGTTGATGGCCTTGATGTAGTGCTTCTGCGCCTCGGCCACGGGCGGCTTGCCGGGCAACTGGCCGGCGATGGCAGCGATGCTTTCGAAGGCAAGCCAGGGATGGATGGCCTCGGCGCCGTAACCGGCAAGCGTGGCAAAGTGATGCACCTCGCGCGCGGCGCCGGTTTCGACCACCATGCCGCAGGAGGTACGCAGGCCGACGCGGACCAGATGCTGATGCACGGCGGAACACGCCAGCAGCGCCGGGATCGGCGCGCGCTCATGGTCGGCGCCGCGATCGGAAAGAATGACAACGTTGTAGCCGGCCCCTACCGCGCGCTCGACGCGGGTGCAGACCTGATACAAGGAACGGCTCAAGCCGGCCGAACCCTCGGCGGCCGGCGTCGTGATGTCGACCACGATGGGGCGGAAGACCCCCTTGGTCAGGGTGTCGATCTTCTTCAGCTTGGCCATGTCGGCCACTGAAAGGATCGGCTGATGCACCTCGAGACGCGGGGTCGGCTCGGTCTCGTTCACCCCCAGCAGATTGGGGTTGGGGCTGACCAGGGAGATCAGCGACATGACGATTTCTTCGCGGATCGGATCGATCGGCGGATTCGTCACCTGGGCGAACAACTGCTTGAAGTAGTTGAACAGCGGCTTGGCCCTGTCCGACAACACCGGCAGCGGGCTGTCGTTGCCCATGGAACCGGTGGCCTCCTCGCCATTGAGGGCCATCGGCTCGAGGATGAACTTGAAGTCCTCCTGCGTGTAGCCGAACGCCTGCTGCACCTTCAACAGCGGGCCGGTCAGCTTTTCGTGGGACTTGACCTCGGGCAGGTCGTCGACAAAGTAGCGCGACTGCTCGATCCACTGGCGGTAAGGCTTGGCCGTGGACATGGTGCGCTTGAGTTCGGTGTCGTCGATGATGCGGCCCTGCTCCAGGTCGATGAGGAACATCTTGCCGGGCTGCAGACGCCACTTCTTGACGATGCGCTCCTGGGCGATCGGCAACACGCCGATCTCGGAGGACATCACCACCAGGTCGTCGTCCGTGATCAGGTAGCGGGCCGGGCGCAGGCCGTTGCGATCGAGCGTGGCGCCGATCTGGCGGCCGTCGGTGAAGGCGACTGCCGCCGGTCCGTCCCACGGCTCCATCAGCGCCATATGGTATTCGTAGAAGGCGCGGCGCTCCTCGTCCATCAATGGATTGCCGGCCCAGGCTTCCGGGATCAGCATCATCATGGCGTGCGCCAGGCTATAACCGCCCATCACCAGAAGTTCGAGCGCATTGTCGAAGGAGGCGGAATCGGACTGGCCGTCATAAATCAGCGGCCAGATCTTTTCCAGATCCTCGCCCAGGACCGGCGACGAGATGCCGTGTTCGCGCGCCCGGATCCAGTTGACGTTGCCGCGCAGGGCGTTGATCTCGCCGTTGTGCGCGATCATGCGGAAGGGATGTGCCAGATCCCAGGTCGGGAAAGTATTGGTGGAGAAACGCTGATGCGCCATCGCCAGGGCGGAGACCACCCGCCGGTCCTTCAGGTCGAGATAGTAGGTGCCCACCTGGCGCGCCAGCAGCATACCCTTGTACACCACGGTGCGCGCCGACATCGACGGCACGTAGAACATCTTGCCATCGGGCAGTTTGAGCGCCTGAATGGTGTGGCCGGTAGCCTTGCGCAGGATGTAGAGCTTTCTTTCCAGCGCGTCGGCATCGGCAATGCCGCTGCCCTTGCCGATGAAGACCTGGCGCACCAGCGGCTCGATATCCTTGGCCGCCTGTGCCAACCCGCTGTTGTCAACCGGGACATCGCGCCAGCCGAGCAGGACCTGACCTTCGTAGCGGATCGCGCGCTCGATCACCGCCTCGCAGGCGCGCCGGCTGGCGTCGCCGCGCGGCAGGAACACCATGCCGACGCCATAGTCGCCGGGGGGCGGCAGGGTAACGCCCTGGCGCGCCATTTCCTCGCGGAAAAAAGCGTCGGGAATCTGGATCAGGATGCCGGCGCCGTCACCCAGCAGGGGATCGTAGCCGGTTGCGCCGCGGTGTTCGAGGTTCTCCAGAATCAGCAGGCCCTGCTCGATGATGGAGTGGCTTTTCCGGTTCTTGATATGGGCGACGAAGCCGACGCCACAGGCGTCGTGTTCGTTGGCCGGGTCGTATAGACCCTGGCGCGGGGGGAGGACCATCGTCTCTTTCCTCGGAAATACGACCGGCATATGGCCGGGGGCGGGCGGCAAAAAAGCCGGGGTGATGCATCTCCCCGGCCTTGAATGGTCCGCCGACTGCGGCGGACGAAGGGCGAAATATACCGCCAAAAGCGGCCGAATTCAATACGCTGCAACGCAGCATAGAGGCTTCACAATTCGCCGACCGAGAACAGGCGGCGATGTTCCTTCACCGAGTAGCGGTCGGTCATGCCGGCAATGTAGTCGGCCGTGGCGCGCACGACGCTGCCGGTCGCGGCCATTTCCTGATATTGCGGCGGCAGCAGACGCGGATCGTCGACGAAGGCGCCGAACAGGTCGTGGATGATGCGGCGCGCCTTGGTCGTCATGCGCAGCACCTGATAGTGCTGGTAGAGATGCTGGCGCAGGAAGCCCTTGAGCGCCCGGTTCTCGGTCAGCATCGCATCGGTGAAGGCAATCAGCGGCGGGGCCGCGTGCACATCGGCCAGCGTGCCGGGCGCGGCGACGGCGATACGTCGTGCCGACTCGGCGAGCAAATCCGTTACCTGGGCGTCGATCATGCGGCGTATGGTTTCGTGCACCCGCCTGCGGCCGGGCATGTGCGGAAATTCCTCATCCGCCGCCGCCGCATGACGGGCGAAGAGGCTCAGCTGTTCGAGCTGCTCCAGCGTCAGCAGGCCGGAGCGCAGGCCATCGTCGACGTCATGGTTGTTGTAGGCGATTTCGTCGGCCAGGTTGCAGATCTGCGCTTCCAGCGAAGGCCGGCGGTCGTCGAGAAAGCGCTTGCCGAGTTCGCCGAGCTCGCGTGCGCGGGCCGGCGCGCAATGCTTGAGGATGCCCTCGCGCGTCTCGAACATCAGGTTGAGGCCGTCGAAAGCGCCATAGCGCTCTTCAAGGCGATCAACGATGCGCAGGCTTTGCAGATTGTGCTCGAAGCCGCCATGCACCTGCATGCATTCGTTCAAGGCGTCCTGTCCGGCGTGGCCGAACGGGGTATGGCCGAGGTCGTGGGCCAGCGCGATGGCTTCCGCCAGGTCGTCATTGAGATGCAGGGCGCGGGCGATGGAGCGCGCGATCTGGGCCACCTCGATGCTGTGCGTGAGCCGCGTGCGGAACAGGTCGCCTTCATGGTTGACGAAAACCTGGGTCTTGTATTCCAACCGGCGGAAGGCGGTGGAATGCACGATGCGGTCGCGGTCGCGCTGAAACTCGCTGCGCTCCTTGGGCCGTGGCTCGATGAAGGCGCGGCCGCGGCTGTTGCCGTCGTCGACGGCGTAGGGCGCCAGCTCACTCATGGCAGCAGCGATCGATGGCGGCGACGATATCCTCGTGCCGGGCATCGCCATGGGTCACGGCACTGCCCAGCGTCTTCAGCAGCACCAGGCGCATGCTGCCGGCGATGACCTTCTTGTCGTGCGACATCAGTTCAAGATAGCGCGCCGCACCGAGATCCGGCCCCGTGACGGGCAGCGCGGCCCGCTGCAGCAGGATACGGACGCGCTCGACATCGGCGGCGCAAAGCCAGCCGAGGCGCCGCGACAGTTCGACCGCCATCATGGTGCCGGCGGCGACCGCCTCGCCGTGCAGCCACTCGCCGTAGCCCATCCCGGTTTCGATGGCGTGACCGAAGGTGTGGCCGAGGTTGAGCAGCGCCCGCCCGCCCTCGCGGGCGGTTTCGAGTTCGTCGGCGGCCACCACTTCGGCCTTGTTGGCGCAGGAGCGTTCGATGGCGTAGGCGAGCGCCTCGCCGTCACGCGCCAGCAGTTTGTCCATGTTGGCTTCCAGCCAGTCGAGAAACGGCAGATCGCGAATCAGACCGTACTTGATGACCTCGGCCAGCCCCGCCGACAGTTCCCGGTCCGGCAGTGTCCGCAGCGTCCCGGTATCTGCCAGCACCAGCTTCGGCTGCCAGAAGGCGCCGACCATGTTCTTGCCGCGCGGATGATTGATGCCGGTCTTGCCGCCGACCGAGGAATCGACCTGCGCCAGCAGCGTGGTCGGCACCTGGACAAACGGCACGCCGCGCTGGTAGGTGGCGGCAGCAAAACCCGCCAGGTCGCCGATGACGCCGCCGCCCAGAGCGAGGATGGTGGTGCCGCGGTCGCAGCGGCTTGCCAGCAGTGCGTCGTAGATCAGGTTGAGCGACTGCCAGTTCTTGTGCGCCTCGCCATCGGCAAGGATGATCGGCGTGACGCCGACGCCTTCCTTCTCCAGTGCCTTGACGAGAACGTCCATGTACAAGGGAGCCACCGTGGTGTTGCTGACCAGGGCGATGCGCGGTGTGCGCAGCAGCGGCAGGATCAGCCCGACGCGGCCAAGCAGACCGGCGCCGATGTAGATCGGGTAGCTGCGCTCGGCAAGTGCGACGTTCAGGCAACGCATCGCTTCTGCAGCTCCTTTTCGACTTCCTTCACCAGGTGGCTGACGCTGCCGCCCGGGCTGTTGATGATGATGTCGGCCACCTCGCGATACAGGGGATCGCGCTCGGCAAACAGTTCCTCGATCTTTTTCATCGGATCGGCGACCTGCAACAGCGGCCGGTTGGGGTCGAGGCGGGTGCGCTCGTAGATCAGGCGCGGCGTGGCATGAAGATAGATGACCGTGCCGCCGCGCTTCAACGCCGCGCGATTCTCGGCACGCAGCACCACGCCGCCACCGGTGGCAACCACCAGGTCGGCTTCATTGGCGAGATCGGCGATCACCCGTGACTCGCGATCGCGAAACCCCTGCTCGCCCTCGATGTCGAAGATCAGGGGAATCCTGACGCCGGTGCGCGCCTCGATCTCGTGGTCGGCATCGACAAAGCGCAGCTTCAG
>CAINHS010000087.1 GCA_903848955.1 uncultured beta proteobacterium | reverse complement strand
TGGCGGAGAGGGCGGGATTCGAACCCGCGGTAGGCTATGAACCTACACACGCTTTCCAGGCGTGCGACTTAAACCGCTCATCCACCTCTCCGCGGATACTTGCTGATCACTGGCGGTTCAGCAGGGCGCGAATTCTAGCAGATCAGCCTTCGTTGTGCCGCAGCGAGAGGTCAATGGCGCGCACGTTCTTGGTCAGGCTGCCGACCGAAATGCGGTCGACGCCGGTTTCGGCGACGGCGCGCACGGTTTCCAGGCTGACGCCTCCCGAGGCTTCGAGTTCGGCGCGTCCTGCGGTGAGACCCACGGCCTGGCGCATCTGCGTCAGGTCCATGTTGTCGAGCAGGATCATGCCGGCATTGGCGTCGAGCGCTTCGGCGAGCTGTTCCATGGTCTCCACTTCGATCTGGATGAAGACGTCGCCGTGCCCCAGCGCACGCGCCTGCTCCAGCGCGGCGGTAACGCCGCCGGCGGCCATGATGTGGTTCTCCTTGATCAGGATGCCGTCATAGAGGCCGAGGCGGTGGTTCCTGCCGCCGCCGCAGGTGACGGCATATTTCTGCGCCAGGCGCAGTCCGGGCAGGGTCTTGCGCGTATCGACGATGCACGCCCCGGTGCCGGCGACGGCTTCGACGTAGAAGCGCGTGGCGGTGGCGGTGGCGGATAGCAGTTGCAGGAAATTGAGTGCGGCGCGTTCGGCGGTGAGCAGGGCGCGCGTGTTGGCGACGATTTCGCACAGCGTCTGGCCGGCGGCAACCAGATCGCCGTCGCGCGCGTGCCAGCGGATCGCCGCCAGCGGATCGAGGAGACGGAAGCAGGCGTCGAACCAGCTGGTGCCGGCGAGCACCGCGGCCTCGCGGCTGATCACGCTGCCCTGCGAGCGTCGCGCGGCGGGAGTGAGCAGGGCCGTCAGATCGCCGCCGCCGATGTCCTCAACCAGGGCCGCGAGCACGTTGCGCTGCACTTCCGCGGCGAACTGAAGCGGGAGTTCCATGATATGTTGATGCCGGTTGTGTAGGTTCGATCGATTCTAGCACTGGAGGTATGGCCAACATGCTCAGCGTCTTCTCCGTCAGTCTCGGTGTCCTGCTTGCCCTCGCCTGTGCCATCCTGGTCATCTACTTCTTCCTCAAGGACATCACCCAGAAGAAGCACTCGATACTGCGCAACTATCCGCTGATAGGCCGCCTGCGCTACTTTTTCGAGCAGCTCGGCGAATACTTCAGGCAGTATTTTTTCCTCGGTGATCGCGAGGAGCGGCCGTTTAATCGCTCGACGCGTTCCTGGGTCTATCGCATGGCCAAGAACGAGGGCGGCGTGCTGGGATTCGGCTCGACCTACAACCTCCACGAGGCGGGCGCGCTGATCTTCGTCAATGCCCCGTTCGCCGTGCTCGACGACGACCGCCTGCCGACGCCGCCTTTGTCGATCGGCGAAGGCCATTGCTCCCGGCCCTTCATCGCACGCTCGCTGTTCAATGTCAGCGGCATGAGCTTCGGCGCGATATCAAGGCCGGCGGTCGAGGCGCTTTCGCGCGGCGCAGCGAAGGCCGGTTGCTGGATCGACAGCGGCGAAGGCGGTTTGTCGCCGTATCACCTGGAGGGTGGCTGCGACCTCATCATGCAGATCGGCACGGCGAAGTACGGGGTGCGCGATGCCGACGGCCATCTGTCCGACGCCAGGCTGCGCGAGGTGGCCGCGCACGAGTCGGTGCGCGCTTTCGAAATCAAGCTGTCGCAGGGTGCCAAGCCGGGCAAGGGCGGGGTGCTGCCCGGCGGCAAGGTGACGGCGGAGATCGCCCGCATTCGCGGCATTGCCGAGGGCATGGATTCGCTGTCGCCCAATCGCCATCCGGAGGTGGCCACCATGGACCAGCTGCTCGACATGGTGTTGCGCGTGCGTGAGGTGACCGGCAAGCCTGTCGGCATCAAGACCGCCATCGGCGGCTGGCAGTTCATGAATCTGCTGACCGAGGCGGTGGTCCGGCGCGGCGTCGGCGACGCCCCGGATTTCATCGCGGTGGATGGCGGCGAGGGCGGTTCCGGGGCGGCGCCGCAGGCGCTGGCCGATCACATGTCGCTGTCGATCGATGAGGCCTTGCCGCGCGTGGTTGATGCGCTTATCGAGGCCGGCATCAAGGAGCGGGTGAAGGTAGTCGCCGCAGGACAACTGGTGACCTCGGCGCGCGCCGCCTGGGCGCTGGCCTGCGGGGCGGATTTCGTCAACAGCGCGCGCGGCTTCATGTTCGCCCTGGGCTGTATCCAGGCCCTGCGCTGCCACACCAATACCTGTCCGACCGGCATCGCCACCCATAATCCGCGCCTGCAGCGCGGCCTGGTGGTGGCAGAAAAGTTCGAGCGGGTGGCGAACTACTGCCTCAACATGAACAAGGAAATCGACATGATCGCGCACAGTTGCGGCCTGCGCCACGCCCGCGAATTCCGCCGCGAGCATGTGCGCATCGTGCAGGCCGACGGCCGCAGCACGGCGCTCAACGTGCAGTATCCGTATCCTTTGCAGATCCTGCCGGCCTGAAGCGTTCCGACAGCGCGATCGACAGGCTGCTGCCGGCAATCACGGCAATGCCGGCTACCGAGAGTAGATCGGGCAGATGGTCATAGAACAGCCAGCCGAGCAGAATGGCCCAGACCAGCTGAACGTATATGAAGGGCGAGAGTGCCGATGCCGGTGCGTGGCGGAAGGCGCGGGTCATCAGCAGATGCCCGGTGCCGCCGTAGATGCCGAGCGAGGCGATGCCCAGGCCCTGCCATGCATCGGGCATCGGTCCGCGCCAGAACAGCGGCGTCGCCAGCGACATGGCAACGGTGCCGACCAGCGCGGTGTAGAACAGCATGGTGACGGTGCTTTCGGTCAGCGACATCTGTCGCGTCTGGACCTGGTAGATCGCGTAGCAGCCGGCGGCAAGCGACATCAGGATGATGCCTTGCGTCGACAGCGCACCGCCGGGGCGCGCGATCAGCAGGGCACCGGCAAAGCCCGCGGCGACCGCGATCCAGCGCCCGGCGCTGACCGATTCCTTGAGCAGTCCGCTGGCCAGCATGACCACGATCAGCGGCGTCACGAACAGCAGGGCAGTGCTTTCCGCCAACGGCATGATGGATATTCCGGCCATGGCAAAACCCGTGGTGCCGACCAGCATCAGTGCCCTTGCGGTGAGCGCGACGGGGCGCTGCGTGGCGATCAGCCTGGCCCGCATCGACGGCCCGAGAAAGATCAGCATCAGCACAAAGTGCACCGTGTAGCGCGCCCAGACCAGCATGGGTACGGAAAAGGTCTGCGTCAGATGCTTGGAGGTGGCGTCGAGCGCAGCGAAGCACAAGCCGGCACCCAGCATCAGCAGGATGCCGATGAACGGCCTGGCTTCAGGCATTCGCGGCTATCAGCCGGTTGAGCAGGGTGCGTGCGACGGTGATCAGTTCGCCGGCGGCGATGCCGATCGGGCCGTCGCCGGCAGCGGCGAGCGCTTCGGCAGCGGCAGCGTGCAGATGCACGGCGGCGCATAGGGCGGCCGCCGCCGGCCAGCCCTGCGCCAGCAGTGCGCCGGCGATGCCGCAAAGGACATCGCCGCTGCCGGCCGAAGCCAGCCCCGGATTGCCGCCGGCATTGACGCGCCAGCGGCCGTCGGGATGGGCGATGACGGTGCCGCAGCCCTTGAGCGCGACGTGGGCATTGAAGCGCTGCGCCAGGCTCAGTGCTGTCGCGACGCGGTCGGCCTGCACCGCGGCGGTGGTGGTCGCCAGCAGCCGCGCGGCCTCGGCCGGATGCGGCGTGATCACGGTCGGCGCGCTGCGGCGGGCGACATGTGCGGCCAGCACCGGATGGGCGGCGAGCAGGTTCAGGGCATCGGCATCAAGCAGCAGCGGCAGGTCGGCGGCGACGGCGCGGCGCAGGATTTCAAGTGCGGCAAGGGATTCGCCCAGCCCGGGGCCGATGACCACCGTCGTTGCTTCGGCCAGCGCGTTGCCGGCCGGGCGCAACATCAGTTCCGGCTGCAGCGGATCGACCGCCAGCGCTTCGAGCAGGCCGACGAAGACGCGTCCGGCGCCCAGCTTCAGCCCGGCGCGTCCGGCCAGCAGCGCCGCGCCGGTCATGCCGGCGGCGCCGCCGATCACCGCCAGCGAGCCGTAACTGCCTTTGTGGCTGTTCCTTCTCCGCGGCCTCAGGCAGTCGCGGAAATCCGCGGCGGAGAGCAGGGCGCCGGGGAGTTCGTCGAGCGCCAGTTGCAGATTGTCCACGCTGACTTGGCCGCAATGATCCGGGCCGTCGAGTGTGTACAGCCCCGGCTTGCCGCCGATGAAACTGAGCGTATGCGTGGCGCGCACGGCGACCCCCAGCACCTGGCCGGTGTCGCCATTCAGTCCGCTGGGAATGTCCAGTGCCAGCACCGGGCCGCGAAAGGCATTGATGCGTGCGATCAGTTCGGCGTAGGCGCCGGCAACCGGCCGCGTCAGGCCGATGCCGAACA
This sequence comes from uncultured beta proteobacterium, assembly GCA_903848955.1. Lineage (GTDB taxonomy): Bacteria > Pseudomonadota > Gammaproteobacteria > Burkholderiales > Rhodocyclaceae > Sulfuritalea. The sequence continues at coordinate 18,740 of CAINHS010000087.1, read as the reverse complement.
GGCCATCCACTACCAGCCCGTAGTTGCCGGCGGGGACCGTGGTGCCGCGACCGGCGACGACGACGGCGATGCCCTGCTGTTGCAAGCTGCGCGCCATGACCATGGCATCGCCGCCATTGTTGCCGGGGCCGGCGCAGACCAGCACCGGAGCGCGGCTGTCGCGCAGCAGTTGCCTGGCAAGTTTCGCCGCGGCGCGACCGGCGCGCTCCATCAGGGGTGGCACCGCGGCGGCGTGACCCGTTTCGAGGGCGCGCAATTCGGCGCTGCGCAATAGTTGAACCATAGGCCGATTGTAACCGTCAGGCGACTTCCGGCAGCGGCCGTCTTTGTGGGTGGCTTGCGCCCGGTGCAGGCGGGCGGCTGAAGGCCGCCCCGGATACTGCTCCGGCTCGCTGGCTAGGGCGCGACCCGGTTGCGGCCGGCGAGTTTGGCCTGGTACATGCTGTGGTCGGCATGGGCCTGCAACAGGTCGAGGGTGGCGCCATCGTTCGGGTAACTCGCCACGCCGACGCTGACGGTAGTGCGTACCAGTCGGCCACCCAGTGCCAGCGAGCTCGCTGCCACCGCGGCGCGAATTTTTTCAGCGACCTCGAACGCGCCTTCGGCGGCCGTTTCCGGCAGCAGCACGACGAACTCGTCGCCGCCGTGGCGTGCCAGGATGTCGGTATGGCGCAACTGTCCCTGGATGCTTCTTACCAGGGATATCAGCAGGGTGTCGCCGGCACTGTGGCCGAGGTTGTCGTTGACCTGCTTCAGGTTGTCGCAGTCGATGCCCAGCAGGCTGATGGGCCGGTTGTAGCGCACGGCCTGGCCGAACAGCCGGTCGGCAATGATGGCGAATCCGCGCCGGTTGATGGCTCCGGTCAGTTCGTCGGTTTCCGACAGCAGTCTGGCCTTGTTGAGCCCGTAGCGGATGTCGGAGGCAAACATGGTGGTGGTGTAGGCCACCAGTACGAACGGAGCAAACAGTGCGAATATCCCGGCCGCATACTTGAGGGAAATGGTTTCGTAGGCCATGGAATCGCCGCCGAGGAAAACAAAACAGGCGGCGATCAAGGCCAGTTCGAGCAGCGTGGTGAGCTTGCTCAGGGCCAGCGCACTGCTGATGATTACCAGCAGGTAGGAGTTCAGCAGCGGACTTTCGAGGCGGCCGGTGTGCCACACCGCCCAGGTGATGAAGCCGGTCATGATCCAGGTTTCCACCGCCAGTTTCCAGCGCGACTCGTGCTTGAAAAAGTTGGCGTAACGGAAGCCCATGATGCAGGCGACGTACAGCACCATCGCCAGGGTGATTACCGCCTTGTCGCCGGGCGCTGTGCCGCCGAAGACGTAGTACAGCAGCACCACGCTCAGCAGCAGCCATTCGATTTCGGCGATGGAGCGCGAAATTCCCCTGAGCTCTTCCTCTTCGATGGAAAGATGGCTGTTGCCCGCCGTGTTGCTGTTCTTCACGATTTGTGCCGCTCCCCGTCCGGTCCCCGCGGTCCCGCAACGGACGCATTATCCCTTATGTCGAATGCAAATGGGCGGGGCCGGCGCCGTTGCATGCTGTGCGAATACGCACCGGCAGCAGGGCTATTCCTGCGGCAGTTTGCTGTCGTGTTCGAGATTCGCGCTGAAGCGTGACATGGAGTAGCAGCCGACCCAGTAGATCAGGCCGATGAAGATATAGCCTTCAAGATGGAAGGAGCGCCATTCGGCATCGCCGGCCAGCGCCAGCGAGAGCGATCCGGTCAGCTCGTAGAGGCTGACCACGGTTACCAGCGAGGTGTCCTTGAAGATGCTGACCGCGCTGTTCATGATCGAGGGAATCACCGCCCGCAGCGCCTGCGGCAGGATGATCCAGCGCATCGCCTGCCAGCGGCGCAGACCCAGCGCCGCTGCCGCGTCGCGCTGGCCCACCGGCACCGCCTGCAAGCCGCCGCGGATGGTCTCCGAAAGATAGGCGGCGGCGAACAGCACGATGCCGGCCTGTACCCGCAGCAGAACATCTATCGACAAGCCCTGCGGCAGGATGATGGGAAACAGGAAGGAGGCGAGGAACAGCACCGAAATCAGCGGCACGCCGCGCACCAGTTCGACATACATCAGGCATACAGCGCGCAGCAACGGCAGGTCGGATTGCCGGCCCAGCGCCACCAGAATCGCCAGCGGCAATGCCAGGAGCATGCCTGTGGCGGCCAGCAGCAGCGTCAGCGGCAAGCCGCCCCACTGATCGCTGCCCACTTGACTGAGGCCGAAGTGGCCGCCGCCCATGAGGGCGATGAAGGCCGGCAGGGACAGCGCGCAGGCCGCCAGCAAAGGCCCGCGCGCCAGCAGGCGCATACCGCCGGCGCCGATCACCAGCAGCAGCAGGGCGGTCGCCAGCAGCGGCCGCCACTGTTCGGCATAGGGGTAGCGGCCGAACAGGATGAAGCGGTACTTTTCTGCCACCACGCCCCAGCAGGCGCCGGCATGATTCACGGCCTGGCAGGCGGCGGCGTCGGCCTTGAATACCGCCTGCAGCAGCAGCCAGTCGATCAGTCCGGGCAGCAGGTAAAGCGCGGCGGCGAGCAGCACCAGCGTCGTCGCGCTGCTGAAGGCGTCGGCAAACAGATTCCGTCGCAGCCAGGCCCTGCTTGTCGCGACCTGCATCATGAGCCATGCGCCCAGCGCCCGGTGCGGCGCTCCAGCCAGCTGCCGAGCCAGGCGGTGAGCAGCGAGAGAATCAGATATACCGCCATGATCAGGGCAATGCATTCGGCGGCGCGCCCGGTCTGGTTGAGGGTGGTATTGGCCACCGATACCAGGTCGGGATAGCCGATGGCCACCGCCAGCGAGGCGTTCTTGGTCAGGCTCAGGTGCTGGTTGGTCAGCGGCGGGATGATGCTGCGCAAAGCCTGCGGCAGCAACACCAGGCGAAACATCTGGAGCCGCGTCAGTCCCAGCGCCAGCGCGGCATCGCTTTGCCCGCGCGGCAGCGACAGGATTCCGGCGCGTACCGTTTCGGCGACATAGGCGGCGGTGTAGAGGCTCAGTCCCAGCAGCAGGGCGAGGAACTCCGGGGTCAGCGCCGCGCCGCCGCTGATGCCCATTTCGCCGCGCTGCGGCAGATCGAGCAGCGCGCCGTCGCTGCCCGGCCAGGGCAGCGCGAGGCCGCTCTTGCCGAGGAAGACGTGCGGCGCAAGTTGCAGGGCTTCGCTGGACATCGGCAGCAGGTCGGTGATGACGAAGTACCAGGCCAGCAGTTGCAGCAGCAGCGGCACGTTGCGCAGGGTTTCGACGTAGGCGGCACACAGTCCGCGCAGCAGCAGATTGGACGACAGCCGGCCGAGGCCGATCAGGGTGCCGAGGACCGTGCTGGCAACGATTGCCGGCAATGCCGCGCGCAGGGTATTGGCGAGACCTGCCGCCAGCGCCCGCAGCGTACTGTCGGCGGAATCGAAGGGCAGCAGGCTTTCGCCGATGGCAAAGCCGGCGGGTTCGAGCAGAAAGCCGAAGCCGCTGCGGATGCCGCGCTCCTGCATGTTGCCGGCGGTGACGTCGAGCAGCCACCACAGCAGCGCCAGCAGCCCGGCGGCGAGCAGCGCCTGGGTTGCCAGATGGCGCCGGCTCGGGCCTGAATCCACCGCTTCAGCGGATCGGCGGCGCATACATCAGACCGCCCTTGTTCCACAGCGCGTTGGCGCCGCGCGGCAGCTTGAGCGGCGAGGCGCTGCCGACATTGCGCTGGAACATTTCGCCATAGTTGCCGACTGCCTTCAAGGCGCGCGCCGCCCAGTCGCGGTCGAGGCCGAGCAGTTTGCCGCTGTCCTCGGCGCTGCCGAGCAGGCGCTGCACGGCCGGATCGCCGCCGGCCTTCATCTGTTCGACATTGGCCTGGGTGATGCCGTATTCCTCGGCCTCGATCAGGGCGAAGATCACCCACTTGACGATGGCGAACCATTCGTCATCGCCGCGCCGCACCACCGGTCCCAGCGGTTCCTTGGAGATCAGTTCGGGCAGGACCATGTAATCGTCCGGCTGCGGCGCCTCCTTGCTGCGGATGAAGGCCAGCGCCGAGGCGTCGGTGGTGTAGGCCTGGCAGCGGCCGCTGAAGAAAGCTTTGATCGAGGCCTCGAATTTCTCGAACACCACCGGCTTGATTTTGATGCCCTGGGCCTTGAACCAGTCGCTCAGGTTCTTCTCCGTCGTGGTGCCCGACTGCACGCAGATCTCGGCGTTCTTCAATTGCCTGGCGCTGGTGATCCTGAGTTTCTTCGGCACCAGAAAGCCCTGTCCATCGTAATAGGTGACGGCGGTGAAATGCAGGCCCAGCGAGGCATCCCGCGTCAGCGTCCAGGTCGTGTTGCGCGACAGCAGATCGACTTCCCCGGACTGCAGGGCGGTGAAGCGCTGCTGTGCGTTGAGCGGAACATACTTGACCTTGTCCGGATCGTTCAGCACCGCCGCGGCAATGGCGCGGCAGACATCGACATCGAGTCCGTTCCAGCGGCCCCGGCTGTCGGCCGAGGAAAAACCGATGACCCCTGTGCTGACGCCGCATACCACTTGTGCCCGCTGCCTGATCTGGTCGAGCGTCTTGCCGGCGTGCGCAGGGGCGAGCGGAAGCAGCAGCAAGGTCAGCGCGATGGTCAGGATTCTCATTCGGTCAGGTGGCGCAGGCGTGGTTTCGGCGGAAGGTCATTCTAGCAAGGCATGATCCGGGAAGACGCAGGGCGCACGGCTTTGGCAGGGGTTCGGCAAAGTCCAGGCACAGCGGCGGCAACCAAAACGTGCAGTTCGCATACAAGCCACCGGTTTGGGCTAGGATTGACGGCCTGACACCGGGACTCTGCCATGATCAACGAACTGTTGCCGATTCTGACGCCGAAAATCGCCGCGCTGCGCCGCGATATTCACGCCCATCCCGAGTTGGCTTTCGACGAGAAGCGCACGGCGGAGAAGGTCGCAGCGTATCTCGACGGCCTCGGCCTCGAGGTCCATCGCGGCATCGCCCGCACCGGAGTGGTGGCGAAGTTGTCGCTCGGTACCGGCAAGCGCGCGATCGGGTTGCGCGCCGACATGGATGCGCTGCCGCTGGCGGAACTGAATAGCTTTCCGCACCATTCGACGCACGAAGGAAAGATGCATGCCTGCGGCCATGACGGCCATACGGCGATGCTGCTTGGAGCGGCAGAAGCCCTGTGCCGGATGCGAAACTTCGACGGCACGGTGTATTTCATCTTCCAGCCGGCGGAAGAGCACGAAGGCGGCGGTCGCTTGATGGTGGAGGAAGGCTTGTTCCAGCGCTTCCCGATGGACATGGTGTTCGGCCTGCACAACTGGCCGGGTCTGGCGGCCGGCAGCATAGGCGTCACCGAGGGTCCGGTGATGGCCGGCACCGATTGCTTCGAAATCGCGATCACCGGCCGTGGCGGTCACGCCGCGATGCCGCATCAGGCGGTCGATGTGGTGCTGGCCGGCAGCGCGCTGGTGCAGGCGTTGCAGTCGCTGGTTTCGCGCAACACCGATCCCCTGGCCGCGGCGGTGGTCAGCGTCACACGTTTCCATGCCGGTCATGCCGACAACGTGCTGCCCGAGACTGCCCGACTTGGCGGCACCGTGCGCACCCTCGACGGCGAGTTGCAGGATGCCCTCGAGGCCGGCTTGCGGCGCATCTGCAGCGGCATCGAGGCGACCTACCGGGTGAGCATCGATCTGCGCTATGAGCGCGGCTATCCGCCGACCGTCAATGCGGTGCAAGCGACCTGCATTGCGCGCGAAGCGGCGCGCCATGTGGCCGGGGACGAGCGGGTGCTGACGCATCTGGCGCCGAGCATGGGGGCCGAGGATTTTGCCTACATGGCGCGGGTGGTGCCGGCCTGCTATGTCTGGCTGGGCAATGGCCCGGGCGAGGGCGGCTGCATGCTGCACAGCCCGCACTACGATTTCAATGATGACATCATCGCCACCGGCATCCGCTACTGGGTGCAACTGGCCGAGCGGGCGCTGGCCGGCGGCTGACCCGCTTATCGCCGCGGACGCCGGCTCCAGCCACTGCCGCGAAGCATGGAGCGCGGCTTTGGCGGTAATGGCGAATGCGTCCCTGAAATGACAACGGGCAGCCTTGGCTGCCCGTTGTCTTGCCTGATGCGGCCGGAACCGGGTTACTTGATGACGCGGTTCTTGTATTCGCCGGTGCGCGTGTCGATTTCGATCCTGTTGCCGATCTCGACGAACAGCGGTACGGGAAGTTCCATCCCGGTGCTGATCTTGGCCGGCTTCATGACCTTGCCGGAGGTGTCGCCCTTTACCGCGGGTTCGGTGTAGATCACTTCGCGCACGACGCTGTTGGGCATCTCGACCGAGATGGGTTTGTCATCGTAGAAAACCACTTCGACGGGCATGCCGTCCTCGAGGTAATTCACCGCGTCGCTCATGTTTTCGCCTTCGACCTCGTACTGGTTGTACTCGGCGTCCATGAACACGTACATCGGGTCGGCGAAGTAGGAATAGGTGCATTCCTTGCGCTCGGGCACCACCTGCTCGAACTTGTCGTCGGCCTTGTAGATGGCCTCCGACGCGGCGCCCGTGAGCAGATTCTTGAATTTGAACTTGACGACGGCAGAACTGCGGCCGCCCTTGTTGTATTCGGCCTTTTGCACGACGAGCGGGTCGTTGCCTACCAATACGACGTTGCCGGCGCGGAGTTCCTGGGCGGTTTTCATGACGTAACTTCCTGAGGCTGAAATTGATAACCGGCTATTTTAGCCTTTCAATGCAGAACTGCACAAGCCGGCTTGCAAGATCGGGACCGGCCGCAAGCTCGTTGGCCCATTGCTGCATCGGTGCGGCGAGGCCGGGCAGGCTCGCGGCGAAATCCTCCCAGGGCGGCGTGCCGCCACCATTCCAGGCCTGCCAGAAGGCTTTCAAGCCGGGTCCGGCGGGGTGGATGGCGAGAAAGGCATCGAGCTTTGCCTGATGGGCATCGCCGGCCTGCGGATAGATCTGCCAGACGAAGGGCTTGCCCGCCCACTGGGCGCGGACGAAGGAATCCTCGCCACGGACAAAATTGAGATCGCAGGCCCAGAGCAGTTCGTCGTAGCGGACCTGGGGAAGAAATGGCAGGTTATGCACGCTCAGATTGCCGCTGCTCCGCGGCGTCTCGCTGCTGCCCGGTCGCAGCAGGCGGACCGGCCGGGGTGATGCAGCCCAGGCCCGCATCAGTTCAGGCAGCGCCGGGTTGGGGTAGCTGAACAGCGAAATCGTCAGTTCATCCTGTGCTGCCGCCGGCAGGCCGAACTCGGCGCGGAAGGCCTTTGCATCGAAGGCCTGGCGTCGCGCCTCGTAGTCCTGCTCGCGCAGCAGACCGCCGCTGTTCGCGGTGAAGCCGGGAAAGAAAAAGTGCTTGAGCAGCGGCAGCCGCGTATGCGGCGAACTCATGGCGTGGCAACCGGCGACCCAGTTTTCGGCCGAGAGGTATTCGAGGTTGAGCCAGACGGGGGGGCGGGGGCGCTGCGCCATGGTTTCGACATAGGCTGCCGGCAGTTCGCAGGCGAAGGCTTCGATGACCACGTCGGCGCAGTCCGTGGCAAGCCAGGGGGCGGTCCATGCCCTCACTTCGACCGGACCCGCGGCGTAATCCGGGGCGAGTTGCCGCAAGGGGGCCATGTCATCAATCCACAGCCGCAGCCGCCAGCCGTATTCATCGGCCAACTGCCGTGCCAGCCGCCAGCAGACGCCGGCGTCGCCGTAGTTGTCGACGACGGTGCAGAAAATGTCACAGTGAGTTGGCTTGTTGATCATGGCGAGGCGGTATCCTAGCCGAATGAATCCACTCCTGCGCTGTACCGACTGTCCCCGTCTTGCCGGGTTTCTGGCCGAGGTGCGCAGCCGCAACCCGGACTATCACGGCCGCGCGGTGCTGCCCTTCGGCGATCCGCGGGCGCGGCTGTTGATCGTCGGCCTGGCGCCCGGCATGCATGGCGCCAACCGCACCGGGCGTCCCTTTACCGGCGATCATGCCGGCATCCTGCTCTACCAGACCCTGCACGCTTTCGGCTTCGGCTCACAGCCGGTATCGCTGGCGGCCGACGACGAACTGACGCTCAACGACTGCCGCATCACCAATGCGGTGAAATGCCTGCCGCCGGAAAACAAACCGGAGCCTTCCGAGATCAGGACCTGCAACCGTTATCTGGCGGCCGAGTTGCGCGCGGCGCCGGAAGTGCGGGTGATTCTCGCGCTCGGACTGGTGGCGCACAAGGCGGTGCTCATGGCGTCGGGCCTGAAGCAGTCGGCGTTTGCCTTTGGCCACGGCGCGCGCCATGCGTTGCCCGACGGCCGCGTGCTGATCGACAGCTACCATTGCAGCCGCTACAACACGCAGACGCGCCGTCTTACCAGCGCCGGTTTTCAGGATGTCTTCCGCAGCATCCGCGCCGAACTCGGCTAGGCCCGCGCCTGCCGTCGAAGGCTTCGACAGCCGCGAGTTTCTCGCCACGCTGACGGATGCGCCGGGCGTCTACCGCATGCTCGATGCGGAGGGTCTGGTCCTGTATGTCGGCAAGGCGAAGAATCTCAAGAAGCGCGTTTCCTCCTACTTCCAGAAGACCGGCCACAGTCCGCGCATCGCCCTGATGCTGCAGCAGGTGGCGGCCATGGAAGTAACGGCGACGCGCTCCGAGGCCGAGGCGCTGATCCTGGAAAACACCCTGATCAAGAAGCTGGCGCCGAAGTACAACATCCTGTTCCGCGACGACAAGTCTTATCCCTATATCGGCATCGGTGGCAAAGACGGCGGCAGCGGGTTCCCGCGACTGTTCTATCACCGCGGCAGTTTCGAAAAGAAGTCGCATTACTTCGGGCCATTTCCCAACGGCCTGGCGGTGCGCGAGAGCATTCAGCTGATCCAGAAAAGCTTTCTGCTGCGCACCTGTGAAGAGGCGGTGTTCGCTCACCGCTCGCGCCCCTGCCTGATGCACCAGATCAAGCGCTGCAAGGCGCCCTGCGTCGGCCTGGTTTCGGCGCAGGACTATGCGGCTGACGTGGCACTGGCGGAACTGTTCCTGCGCGGCCGGCACTCCGAGGTGATCGAAGGCCTGACGCGGCAGATGGAAGAGGAGGCGACGGCGCTGCGCTTCGAGGAGGCTGCGGCCTTGCGCGATCAGGTCAGGGCGCTGCAGGCGGTGCTGCACCGCCAGTACGTCAGTTCGCCGCGGGACGCCGACGTCGACATCATTGCCGCGGTGGTCGAACGCAGCAGCCTGTGCGTCAACCTGGCCATGGTGCGCGGCGGCCTCCACCTTGGCGACAGGGCGTACTTTCCGCAGGCGGCGGCTGAAGCGGAAGCCGCCGAGGGCCTGGCGGCCTTCGTTGCCCAGCACTACGCCGCGCATCCACCCCCGGCCCGGGTACTGCTGAGTGCCTGGCCGCTGGAAGATGTTGCCGACGGCGTCAATGCCGGGCCGCCGAAGAACGAGATGGAACGCGCCTGGGTCGAGATGGCGATGACCAATGCCCGGCTTGCAGTGCAGGCCCGCTGGCAGGCCAAGACCCGCAGCAGCGGACGTCTGGCGGCCCTGCAGGAGGCGCTCGACATGCCCGAGCCGCCGCGCCGCATCGAATGCTTCGACATCAGCCACACCATGGGCGAGGGCACCGTGGCGTCCTGCGTGGTGTGCGTCGATGGTGCGATGAAGAAGGGCGACTACCGCCGCATGAACATCGACGGCATCACGCCCGGCGATGACTACGCCGCGATGCGCCAGGCCCTGACGCGGCGCTATGAGAAGGTCGCCACGGGCGAGACACCGGCGCCTGACCTGATCCTGATCGACGGCGGCAAGGGGCAGCACGGCGTGGCGCGCGAGGTGTTTGCCGAACTGGGTCTGGACCATCTGGCGAGCATCGGCGTCGCCAAGGGCGAGGAGCGCAAGCCGGGACTGGAAACACTCTTCGTTCATGGACGCAGCCTGCCGCTACAATTGGGCATGGATCATCCGGGCTTCCATCTGATACAGGAAATACGCGACGAGGCGCACCGCTTCGCCATCGTCGGCCACCGGGCGCGGCGCGCCAGGCCAAGGGGCCGCTCCAAGCTGGAAGATGTGGCGGGCATCGGGCCGGCGCGGCGCAAGAAACTGCTGGCCCAGTTCGGCGGCCTGGACGGGGTGAAGGCGGCGACGATCGAGGATCTTTGCCGCGTCGATGGCATCTCGCGGCGTCTGGCGGAAGAAATACACAAACAGCTGAGATGACATGCCGCTGAACATTCCGAACTTGCTGACCTGGGCGCGCATTCTTCTCATTCCCGTGGTGGTGGGCGTGTTCTACCTGCCGCTGACGGCAGCCGAACAGAATATTCTGGCGACCGGCGCGTTCCTGGTAGCGGCCATCACCGACTGGATTGACGGCTGGCTGGCGCGCAAGCTGAACCAGACGTCGGCCTTCGGCGCTTTCCTCGATCCGGTCGCGGACAAGCTGATGGTCGCCGCGGCGCTGGTCATGCTGGTGGAATTGAACCGCGCCGATGCCATCCTGGCCTTCATCATCATCGGTCGCGAGATTGCGATTTCGGCCTTGCGCGAATGGATGGCACGAATCGGCGCCGGCAGGAGCGTCGCCGTGTCCCTGATCGGAAAACTGAAGACCATTGCACAGATGACGGCCATCCCGATGCTGCTGTGGAACATGCCGCTGGGTCCTGTCGACGTCCATCTTCTCGGTACCTGGTCGCTGTGGATTGCAGTCGTGCTTACGCTGTGGTCGATGGTTTACTACTTGCAGAAGGCGTGGCCGGAAATCTCCGCGCGCAGTCGTTGACACAGCGAAAGCTGAGGCTATAATGCGCGCCTGTTCTGCGGGAGTAGCTCAGTTGGTAGAGCGCAACCTTGCCAAGGTTGAGGTCGAGAGTTCGAGACTCTTCTCCCGCTCCAGAATACCAAGGGAAAGCGTTTCGGCGCTTTCCCTTTTATGTATTCAGGCGATTAGTTTCAGTCACGGTCTTTCGACCCTGGCGCGATGGCAGAGTGGTTATGCAGCGGCCTGCAAAGCCGTGTACCTCGGTTCGATTCCGGGTCGCGCCTCCAAATAATCAATTGGTTAGCTGGAAACCGAACTCTCCGGTCTGCTTGATTACCCCTCGAAACGGCTCGTTTGCCACACAAAAACGGACACGAAACGCCGTTGATGTGAGTTCAAACCATCCGTTGCCGGACTCGATCGAGCGCAATTGAGACTGCGCACAATAGGTTTTGATTGCAGGGTGAAGCAGTTGTTCGCCTTGCCATCGATGCCCGCTATGCGTAGCAGGCATCGAAGCTGGTGCAGAAGCTGTCGACGTCCGATTTCGGCAGCTGATTGATGCCACCCGCAGTCTTGCGCCCGCCGCCCGTGTCGAAGCGGCGACAGAAGTCGTCGGCGCCGGTCTTGCTCTGCGCCGGAACGCGCACGCTGACCGTGTAGCCGCCGCGTGCGTTGGGGGAAAGGATGGCCAGTGCCTTGTTGCCCAGGCTCCGGATCAATTCGTTGGCCAGCACACCGATGGCGCGCCGCGCCCAGGGTTCGTCGGGCAGGAGAACCACATGCGTTGCGGCAGTTTCGCGCAGCGGTGAGAGGCGGCGCGCCTTGCTCATGTCTTCGGCATAGCCGCCGGAGAGGCGGGCATAGGCCGGGGAAAACTGTGCGAATTCCAGTGGATCGGCATAAGGCAGTATCTGTTCGGCAAGCAGCGCCGGATCGAAGTGCAGATCGGCGATGCTGTCGCCGTAGGCGTTGTAGTTGAGGCAGACGCCGAGTTCTTCGAGCACGGCCAAGCGGGGCGCATCGAGGCCGGCGGCCTGGCCGAGGGCGGCGCCGACCGCGGGCAGATTGTCGCCGAAGGCGGCGACGACGGCCCAGCGGCGGAATCTTCCCTGCAGGTAGCGATCGACCAGGATGCTGGTACAGACATCGGCAGCGGGGTCGATGTATGCCTTCAGGTACCGGCTGGACGGGATCTCTCCGGCGTGATGATGATCGAAATAGCGCAGCCTGGCGCCGCATTCCAGGAGTCCCATCAGACCGGCTCGATTGCTGTCCAGCGATATGTCCAGTACCGTGACCTCATCGCCATTGCCGGCCTTGACGCGGTCGAGCAACTTGATGTCGCGCTTGACGCCGGTGATCAGGGTCACCGGCCCGGGCTCGGCCAGGCGCAGTTGCTGCAACGCGCAGAGACCGTCGGCGTCGCCGTTATATGCGATGAAGCGTGTCATTTTTCTTGCTTCTTCTCCGGTAGTCGTGAGAGCTTACCAACAAGTCTATTTGAGATGAAGCGCTGGCAACTATGTTCTTCTGCCCGCGGCTGCGAAACATCTCCGCCCGGGTGCAATGCAAGCCGCCGGATTCTGCCGCAGCGCTCAGGCTGAAGGAACGGGCTGTTACCGGTCAGGTAACACGATTCTTAGTCCCGTCGGACGATGCCGTTGATGCAAGCCGCAAGCGAACATTGCGCGTGCGATGCCTGTCCGGATAACCAAGGAGGAAGTCCCATGAATCCAGCTTTACGCTTTGCCGAAAAAACCGTCATCGTCACCGGTGCCGCATCCGGCATCGGTCAGGCCACGGTAGTGCGTTTGGTATCCGAGGGTGGCAACGTCATCGGCGTAGACACCAATGAGGGCGGTCTCAATGAAACGGTGACGAAAGCCACGGCCAACGCCGCGTCGGGCGGCAAAGCCCGTTATATGCTCGGCTCCGTCGCCGATGAAGCCACGGTAAAGAAGATCGTGGCCGATGTCATAGCCGCGGAAGGGCGCCTCGACGTCCTCGTCAACATGGCTGGCATTCTGCGTTCGCAGGCCACCACCGAGACATCGCTCGATCTCTTTCAGGCTGTGCTCAACGTCAATCTGATCGGCACCTTCCTGTTTTGCCGGGAGGCTCTGCCGCATCTGCTCAAGTCGCGGGGCAATATCGTCAATGCGGCGTCGACCTCGTCCCTGTTCGGCCACCCCTATATGGCCGCCTATGCAGCGAGCAAGGGCGGCGTTTTTGCCTTGACCCGCACCCTGGCCTGGGAATATATGAAGCAGGGTGTCCGTGTCAATGCCGTGGCTCCCGGCGGCATCGTGACGCCGATGACGGTTGAGCAGGGCGGACGCATGGACGGTCTCGATCTTTCCTTGTTCGCGCATCTGAGTCGCCCTGACCGCGCGTTCGGCCAACCGGAGCATGTGGCGGCGGTCATTGCCATGCTTGCCTCGGCAGACGGCGGCCACATGACCGGCGAGGTGGTCAAGGTGGACGGCGGCGTACACAATTAGCGCTGCCGCGGGGACTTCGCGGACTGGCCAGAGTTCGACGGCGATCCCTGGACAGGACGTGGCGTATTCCAGATTCACTTGATACATCGCTCTGCTTCGTTTCCGCTAGAAGGTGTAGTCGGGCAGGGTTTCGCGGCCATCCAGGGTCTTCACCGTGTGGATGCCCAACTCCCGCAGCAGATCGAGGCTGAGCAGGATGCGGCCGGACAACTGGTGCGCCGGACGGCAACTCAGTTCGAGGGCGGCCTCGGCCATGGCTTCCTCGGGCTCCAGATGCGCCACCGCGTCCACCGTGCCGATGGCAATCGCGCCTTCGCTCATCACCGCTTCCACCGGCGCCAGGGTATTGACGGCGACATTGAACTGCGCCAGTTCGATGGCCTGGCCTGCGGTCATCCGCTCCAGCGCCGCCTTGCTCGCGGCGTAGATCGAGGGACCGTCATTGAGATTGAACTTCGTGTAACGCTCGCTGAAGTCGTAGGGGGCGGGTTTGGGATGGTTCACCGTGGCGCTGGAGAGATTCACCACCCAGCCGGCTCCCCTCTCCTTCATGCTCGGAAGCGCCTGCGCCGTCAGTTGCAGCGGCGCGACGACATTGATCTCGAAGGTCTGGCGGACGTCCTTCAGGGTCTGTTCATGGGTGGTCTGATAGCGGCACCAGGCGGCGTTGTTGATCACGATGTCGACAGCGCCGAATCCGGCGATGGTCTGCGGCACGATATGGCTGCGCTGTTCCTCCTTCGCCAGGTTGGCGCCGATGCAGAGGCATTCGCCGCCATGGCTCCTGATCCAGTCGGCGGTCTCGTTGAGGGAGCCCGCCAGGCGGTTGGTGCCGGCCTCCACGGTACGTGCCACCAGGGCCACTTTGGCGCCTTCGGCCGCGAGGCGCTTGGCGATTGCCGCACCGATGCCGCGGCTGGCGCCGGTGACGATGGCCACTTTTCCGACGAGTCTTTGCGGCATGCTGTTTCTTTCCTTTCGCACGGCTCTGTTGAGGCGGGTTGAATTCAGTGCTGGCGATAGCGGCGCTGCACGTGTTCCTGGCGGATGGCGATTTCGGCGCAGCGTTGTTCCGGCGTGATCAGGCGGGTTGCCGCGGGCAGGTGCTGCAAGACTTCGGCCAGTTTCACTATCTTCGCCGTGGCCCAGGGCAGGTTCTCCTTGGGTTTGACGGCATAGGCCCAGCGCACCGCCATGTAGCCCTCGGGGTGGCCGGTGGTATCCACCCAGTTGGCTACGCCAGGGTCCCGGTGGGAGATCACGTAGCGCAGGACATTGTCGGCATCGCGATGGGCCTGGAGTGCGTTGAGGCTGCTCTGGTAGTTGGCGAAGTCGAGGGACTCGCCCCACATGTTGCCGAGGTGGAAGCCGATGTAGAGGGGCTCGACAGGCTGGTTCAGCTCGACGATCATGGCTTCGTCGGGTTCCAGTTCGTAGATGCCGCCGCAATAGATGTTGGTGGCCATGCCCCCCGCCGTGGCCAGCGAGGCCGCGTTCGGACGGTTGAAGTCGTTGCGCGGCATGAAGCACTTGCCGTCCCCGTTCATGTCGCCGTAGGCCTCGCAGGTGATGGCGTAGAACTCGTTCCAGAAATGCACCTGATTGCGCGTGAAGCGGCCGACGTCCTCCATCTGCTGCGCCGCCAGTTCGGGTGTGTAGGCGGGCATGGCCTGGCCAAGGAGGTCGTTGCGATAGATGAAGAGGTCGAGCAGATCCTCGTGTTCCCAGTCGCAGAAGAGTTCCCGCATCATGACCAGCTGGGTCACGTACTCCCTGGACTCCGTGCTGCCGTCGTTGCGGGTGCGGGTCCGGGTGACGCGGGTGCGCATGTAGTTGCCGGTATGGCCTGCGGGCCGCTCCGGCGCCAGGAGGATTTCGAAGCTGCCGTCGGGATTCACCTGGAGCCTGGTGCAGTCGAGGACATCGCAGTTGGCGCGACTGCCCGGCTTCATTTCCTTGATGCTGCCGCTGTCACCCGAGTAGCCGCTGGGCGCCTCGAAGATCACGTAATGGGGCGCCTTGCGGCCTTCCCTGACCGGCGGCTCGCCGCGCCAGTGGCGCGTGTCGCCGGCCTTGCCGCGGATGGTGTAGCTGTAGTTGCCGTCGATGGGCGCCGCCAGGTAGATGGCGTCGGCATTGTCGATGGTGGAGCGGTTGAGGGGCTGGATGCAGCGCACGAAGTAGGGGAATTCCTGCGTCGGGCCGAGGCCGCGGGCGATGGAGCCGTAGAGGAAGCCCATCACGTAGCGGTAGCCTTCGGCGAGGTTGCGCGGGGTCGCCGGAGCCGGCCACAGCGCAGGGTCGTCGATGGCGTTGCGCGCTTCCTGCAGTTGGGCGATCAGCGTGTCCCAGGATGTCCTCAACTGCGTCGCGGCGGCCAGGGTGGCGGCGTCGGGGGGTGGAAAGGGAAGCGTGGGCATGCGGGTCTCCTATTTGGCTGCGGCCGGGGCCGCGGCGTCCCAGTCGAATTTCTTGAACAGCGGTGCCAGGCGACGGTGGATTTCTTCGTCGTCGAGGCCGAACTCGGCCAGGCTGTAGCGGTGTTCGGTTTCGTGTTTGCGCGCCTTGTCCTGTTCCTTCTGCAAGGCGGCGCGATAGCTGTCGCTCATGTCCATGCCGAGGTCGGCATAGACCTTCTCGATGGTGGCTTTGGGTTCGGCGACGAGTTGCCGGTAGTCGATCACGGCACAGGGCACTTCGGGATGGCGGGAGAGCACTTCCTCGGGGTGGAGGTAGGATTCGAAGGACAGTTCCACCATGGCGCGCGAGGATTCCCGCGTCTTTGCCGCATCGACGTCGCCCCGCAGTTTCCAGCTGGTCTGCAGCAGCTTGAGCAGGCTGGGGATGGTTTCGTAGGGATTGCGGTAGAGGATGGCGATGCGCGCGTCGGGAAAGGCTTCGAGGATAGACTCGACGCGGCCGCAGAAGGTCGGGTTCTTGCTCAGGTGGATGAGATTGCCGCCGTTCAGGTAGAGCTGGCGCCGGATGCACTGGCGATAGAAGCCCATCAGCCGGCGGCGGCTGGCGGGGGGGCGCTGGTCGATGTGGAAGAAGTCGAGGTCGCCGAGGTTGGGCATGCGCGTGGCCCAGAAGCCGGACGCGCAGGAACTGAAGAGCACCAGGTCGTCCTCCTCGGGGATGGTCAGACCCATCTTGTGGATGTGCTTCATCGGGCCGAAGTTCTTCTCTTCCCAGGCCTGCAGCCGGCGCTCGAGGCGGCGGCCGAGCAGGCTGCGGTCCAGCCGGGCGACCAGGCGCACGAGCTTCTTCTCGATCAGCGAGGGCAGCAGCAGTTCGTAGTACTTGAAGGCGCTGAAGCGCTCGTCGGCGCACATCAGGCGGTGGGCGAGGGTGGTGCCGCTGCGCGCATGGCCGATGAGGAACACCGGGGTCTTGATCTTCACCAGCCACAGGCCGGGGAAGAGCAGTCCGTCGAGAAAGAAGAAGATCGCGTGCAGCACGGCCCGCAGCGGCACGGTCAGCAGGAGATGGCGGTACTGCGTGCGGCGCCGGTGTGGCTTTGGCTCCCCGGCAACCAGGCGAATCAGCTTGAGCCAGATGGTGAAGTCGAAGTAGAAGATCATGATGGTTTAATCAGTGCTTAAGTCCGGTTCTCGATGCAGCGCACGCCTTCGCGATGGTAGATGTATGGCACGCAGCCGTTGCAGGCGTTGCACTCGGAGTGGGTGACCAGCCCGCTCGCATGGCCGTAGCCGTTCGGGCCGCCAGTGTATCGCCGGGAGGTGCGTCATGCGTCAGCGCATGGTGGCGCCGCCCCCTGCAATCACCGTGACCTTGCCGACGTGCTTTTTGTCCATGAGTGTGGTCCTTTGTCAGTATCGGATCAGGCGCCCTCGGGCGCCCAGGCAACGCCGTTGATATGTCCGCCGCCGTCGACGAACAGCGTGTTCCCGGTCAGGTAGCGGGCATCCTCGCTGGCGAGAAAGAGGGCGACGCCGCCGATGTCGAACTCGGGGTCTCCCATGCGCCCCATCGGATTCGCCTTGGTGATGGCCGCAGCGTTCCCGGGATTCGCCGTGGCGAAGGCCTTGAAAGCTTCGGTCGCGGCCGCCGGGCAGAGGATGTTGCAGCAGATCTGGTGCCTGGCCCATTCCCGCGCCGCCGTGCGTGTCAGGGCACGCAGTGCTTCCTTGGCCGAGTTGTAGTCGACCGTGTGCATGTGGGCATTGACGCCGTTGAGCGAGGCAAGGCTGATGATGCGCCCCCAGCGCTGATCGCGCATGTGGGGAAAGACCGCTTTCATGGCCCAGAAGGCGGCCATGTAGCCGATGCGGAAGGCATGCTCCATGTCTTCGTCGGTCTTGCTTTCGACCGGACCGAAGCCGATAGACCCCGGCCGCCCCGCCCAGGCGTTGTTGACCAGAATGTCGATCTTGCCAAAGGACTTGACGGCCGTCGCCACCGCGCCCTCCACCTGCGCCTTGTCGCTGACATCGACGCGACAGAACTCGGCCCGGGCGCCGAAATCCCGCCGCAGTTCCTCGGCCACCGCCGCACCCGTGGCCTCGTTGTACTCCGCCACCAGTACGGCTGCGCCTTCGGCGGCAAGGCGACGGGCGATGCCTTTGCCTATGCCGGCCCCTGCTCCGGTGATCAGTGCCACTCTGTTTTCAAGTCGCTTCATGTTTTCTTCCCTCTGCTTGAAGTTGATGGTCGCATACCACCCGTCCAATTCATGAAATGCAATCTGCGTTGCCCGGGCAAACCGGCTCAGTGCGCATGTACGACCGGCCGCAATTCATGCTCACCGATCATCCGCAACATCGCTTCCGGGGCGACACCGGGATACCTCGGCCATTCAAGCTCATTCACGGTTTCGGCCACTACAATGCGACCTGTGTCCGGTCGGTCGGAACCCGACGGATCAGAACGATCCGGCTGGCACGGCACTATATTGCAGGAAGCTGACCGGAGAACTACTCCCGATCGAACTCAAGCTCGAACTCACCCCAAGCCAGAACTTTCTACCAAACATGACCATCGAAATCTCCAAGGAAGCAAGGAAAGAAGTCATCGTCTCAATCGAACGCTACTTCCGGGAGAACATGGAAGAGCCGATTGGAAATGTGACTGCCGGTGCGCTGCTCAGCTTCTTCCTGGAAGAGCTTGGTCCCGTCGTCTACAACAAGGCGGTTGCTGACGTGCAGGGAAACATCCAATCCCGCATTGCGGAGATCGACATCGAGATTCATGAAGACGAGTTCCAATATTGGCGAAAGTTCGACCGACAGCGCAAGAGCAAGTGAGTGTCGGGCCATATCCGGACGGCGCAGATCGACACCAATTTGACCATGCAGGTGCTGTTCGGAATGCTCGGCATCAGCGCCATGCGCCGTTTCGACAAGCGCGCCGGCACTGCATAGCCTAAAATGCACACCATGCGCCCGGCCGCGAAATCTTGCCCCGTTTTTGCCCCGTTCAGCGGGGAAATCCTGTTGTTCCGGGTCACCC
>CAINHS010000086.1 GCA_903848955.1 uncultured beta proteobacterium | reverse complement strand
CTCGTCGAGGTCGTCGGCGCAGCTGAAACCGGCGACATCATGCGATTTCGCCCTCAGGAAAGCGACGAACAGATCACGCAGATCGACGTGATCTTCGACGACAGCGATTTTCAGGCCGGTAGGCATAGGCGTCGATTAAAACGCATCTCAAGCGGCAAAGCTTGCAAAAGCTTGCAGCCGCAACTGGAACACCACGGCTCCGGTTCCGGCCAGATAACGCAACTCGCCGCCCAACAGGCGGGCCAGGGTGGCGCCAAGGTGCAGCCCGACCCCGGAACCGGTAAAGCCATGTGCTTCCGGCGCACGGTAATATTTTTCGAATACCCGCGCCGGATCGGGCCGGCCGGCGCGGCCGACGGTGTTGGCAACGGTAACGACAACGGCTGCCGACGGCGCGCTTTCGATAGCTACGGAGACCTGCACCGGGGTCGCTGACGCACCGTACTTGAGCGCGTTTTCGATCAGGTTGGCAATGATCACGCGCAGCAGCCTGGGGTCGGTGGTGAGCGTGGGGCGCAGCGCAATGTCAAGCCGGATGCGCTCCGGGTCCTGGCAGTCGGCGGCAATCGCCTCCACCAGACCGGCGAGATCGCAGGGCAGGGGCTCCAGCTGCGCCTCGCCGTCGACCAGCCTTTCAGCCTGCAGCGAGCGCTCGATGACCTCGCTGATGCCGTTGATGGCCCGCTCGGCCATTTCGATAATGGGTGGATCCATCGGCTGGCAATTGATCGCCATGCGCAACACCGAAAGCCCGTTGCGCAACTCGTGAGTCAGCATGGAAAGCAGTTGGCCTTGCCTGACGCTGCTGGCGTGCTCCTGCTGCTCCTTTGACTCCGCCACGCGCACGGCTTCATGCGCCCGCAGCGTTTCCTCGCGTTCGGTGCGGTAGCGGCTGCCGAGCGCAAGCTGCAATGCAATGACACTGCCGAGCGAGGCGATCTGCAGGCTGTACAGCACCACGCCGCCGCCGGCGATCACACCGATCATGTTGAGCAGCGTCAGGCTGAAGCCTGTCATGCTGATCAGGTTGGCGACGAG
The DNA here is from genome assembly GCA_903848955.1 of uncultured beta proteobacterium. Lineage (GTDB taxonomy): Bacteria > Pseudomonadota > Gammaproteobacteria > Burkholderiales > Rhodocyclaceae > Sulfuritalea. The sequence goes on along the minus strand of CAINHS010000086.1, from coordinate 15,283 downwards.
CATCAGGCCGGCGCCGGCATCCTTGCGGCGCCAGAGCCGGATCGACATCCCGGTGCCGACCAGCGACATGAGCAGCGCCAGGGCACCGATCAGCGGCATGGTGTCGGTGAAATAGCCGAGCGGAATTGAGGCGATGGCCAGCAGCGCCAGCCGGAAGTTGCCTTCGTAGAGCCAGAACAGGATGCGCTGGGAGTGCTCGATCATGAACAGGCGCCGGTAAAACGCGTAGCTGAAGGCTATGGCGCCGAGCGCGGAAATGCGAATCGGGAGCAGGCTGACCGCTGCCCAATCCAAGCCGAGATATTGCCGGATGAAACCGTCGGTGCCGGCAATGTTGATCGTCAGGCTGATCAGGTAGGCGAGAAACCAGAGCGTGAGACTGTCACGCCGCAAGAACCAGTTGTTGATGTTGAACAGCGCCACCGTCAGCAGCACGGCGAGTACTCCCATCAAAAGCCCGGTTTCGAGCGAGCTGTTGGCGAAGAAGGCTTCCGGCGCCCACAGGCGCGGCATGATGACCGAGCTGGACCCGGTCGCCAGCCGCAGGTAATAGGTGCGCGGTGCGTCGTCGGCGTGCCGCAGCTTGAAGACGAATCCGCGGTAGTCGATTTCGCGTGCAGCGAAGGGCAAGACGAAGCCGGCGCGGCGTTCGACAAAGGCGCCGGGGCGCGCCGCATCGGGCTCGTAGAGGCGCAGATCGTCGAGGTAGGGCGGCTGGATGTCGAGCCACCATTCCCCGGCCGGGGCCGCTACGGTAAAGCGCAGCCAATGCACGCTGTGCGTGTAGCCGGCCGCCAGGCTGCCGCCCGGCAAGGACTTGAAGCCGGTGGCAGCGGCGACGCTCTGGATGTCTTCCTTGCCGGCCTTGTCTTCCAGTACCGCCAGGTCGGTCAACCGGGGCGCTGCAAGCAGGGGGGGTGCCAGGACGGCGAACAGGCAGAGCAGCAGGTACAGGGCGAAACGGCGATGAATCATGCCGCCAGTGTATCCGCTTCGGAAGGCTATTCCTTCGGCGGCGTCGGCCGCTTGCCGATGGCGATGTCCATGGTTGTATCGCGCCCGTCGCGCTTGAGCTCGAAGCGCGACGTCTTGCCGGGCTCCAGCGCGGCGATCAGTTCGAGCATGACCTGAGCATCCTTCACCGGTTTGCCGGCGACGCTGATCAGCACGTCGCCGGGTTTGATGCCGGCCTTGTCGGCCGGGCTGCCGCGCATCACGCCGGCGATCAGCGCGCCCTGAATACCGCGCAGATTGAAGGATTCGGCCAGTTCCGGGGTGATCTCCTGCACCTCGATGCCGATCCAGCCGCGCGTTACGCCGCCGTTCCGGATGATCTGCTCCATCACGTTTTTTGCCAGCGATACGGGAATGGCGAAGCCGATGCCCATCGAGCCGCCGCTTTGCGAATAGATGGCGGTGTTGATGCCGACCAGGTGGCCGTTGGCATCGACCAGCGCGCCTCCCGAATTGCCGGGGTTGATCGCCGCGTCGGTCTGGATGAAGTTCTCGAAGGTGTTGATGCCCAGATGCGAACGGCCCAGCGCCGAGACGATGCCGGAAGTGACGGTCTGACCGACGCCGAAGGGATTGCCGATGGCCAGCACCACATCGCCGACGCGCAGGGTGTCGCTGCTGCCGAAGGCGATGACGGGCAGTTTGTGGTCGGCCGGGATGCGCAGCACCGCCAGGTCGGACTCGGGGTCGGAGCCCACCACCCGCGCCTTGTACTTGCGGCCGTCGTTATGCGCGACTTCGATTTCATCGGCGCCGTCGATGACGTGGAAATTGGTCAGGACGTAGCCTTCGGGCGAGACCACTACGCCGCTGCCCAGTCCGGAACGGCGCTGCGACTGCTCGCCGAAGCGGTCGCCGAAAAAATGGCGGAAGATCGGATCGTTGATGAAGGGGTGGCGCGGTCCCTTGACTTCCTGGCTGGTGAAAACATGCACCACCGCAGGAATGGCTTTTTGCGCGGCATCGGCAACCGAACCCGGGCGCCGCGTGTCGCTGCCGGCCGGCGCTTCGACCACGGTCGCCACTTCGAAAACGGGGCCGCTGCTGCTCGGCAGGTGGGCGAGCCACTCCGGCTTGAGTGTCTTCACCACGAACAGGACGGCAATGCAGACCGTGACGGTCTGGGCAAAAATCAGCCAAAGGCGGCGCATAATCTGGTTCTTTTTTATGTTCCCGGTTCCACCGGGGACGGTATCCCTTGCGGATGGGGCGGAAATGATGTCGGGTGACCCGGTATTACGTGACGATCTTCGCGCCTGGCTGGACTCTCTGCTGGACGTTGCGCGCTTCCGTGATTATTGCCCAAACGGCCTGCAAGTGGAAGGCCGCGACCGCATTCAGCGCATCGTCTGCGGGGTTACCGCCAGCCAGGCGCTGATCGAGGCCGGCATCGAGCGCCGGGCGGACGCCCTGCTGGTGCATCACGGCTGGTTCTGGAAAGGCGAAGACGGCCGCGTCACGGGTTTTCGCCGGCAGCGCATGGCGCGCCTGCTGGCGCACGACATCAACCTGTTCGCCTACCACTTGCCGCTGGATGCCCATGACACGCTGGGCAACAATGCGCAACTGGCGCAGCGCCTGGGCTGGACCGTCGCCGGCCGTTTCGGCGAACAGGACATCGGCTTCGTCGGCGTTCCGCCGGCGCCGACTACTGCCGGCGAACTGGCGCAGCGCATGACGCAGGTGCTGGACCGCACGCCGCTCTTGATCGGCGATGCGGGGCGCAGGGTGACGCGCATTGCCTGGTGCAGCGGCGGTGCCCAGGACTACTTCGAAGCGGCGCTGGCCAGTGGCGCCGATGTCTTCGTCAGCGGCGAGATTTCGGAGCAGACCGTGCATCTGGCCCGCGAAACCGGCATGGCCTTCATTGCTGCCGGCCATCACGCCACCGAGCGCTATGGCGTAATGGCGCTGGGCGAACAACTGCGGCAGAAGTTCCATATCCACTGCGAGTTTGTGGATATCGACAACCCGGTGTGAGCCTCCCGGCGCTGACTGCGCGGCGTGTCGCCGCGACTGCCTGAACAGCCGCGCCGGGCCGGATCAAAGGCTTCCTTACAGCGCAGGCGTATCGACTTGATCCGGATCTACATCCGGTTCCAGCGTATCGGGATATTTCGCCATCTGCACTTTCAACATGTTCTGATGGTCGACTTCTTCGTCGCGGAGTTCCTCGAAAAGCTTGCGCACGGCGGCATCCTGGATGCTGGGCAGGGCTTTGTTGAAGAACTCGTAGGCCTTGATTTCCGATTCCATCGCCACGTTCAAGGCATGTCGCGGTGACATGTTGGGCCTTGGCTTGCCGCTGTCGGGAGCCTCGACATCCTCGATCATGTCGGCCGTGATCCGCGCCGCGGCATCACCGAAAAGCGAACGCCTGCGTGCCGCAAGTTCCTCGCCGTGGCGCCGCTCGTAGCCGGCCATGGTCTTGAAGAAATCCGCCGCATCGCCGCTGTAGTGCTCACCGAGCAGGTCTACAAACCAAAGGTAGCGCTCTTCAGCTTCCTTTTCGATCAGCACCGCCATATCGAGCGCATCCTGCAGATTCAGTTTCGAGATATCCAGTTGAGTCATCATCTTTTCCTAGAGGACAGGGTTTAAATAAGGGTAGGGATTTCAATCCTAATGAGGAGCTTGACTGTGGATATTGTAGTCAACATGTCGGGCTGCAAGGCCAGTGCATCGAGGAATTATGGGCTGCTTTTGATCCTGATCAACAGCCATATTGCTCGAAACAGTGATCATTGCGCTAATCCCAAGTATGGTTTTAGCGAAATACGTTTATTCTTGAACGTGTTCGTGGGAGCAATTACGGCAACCAACCAATAGCGAGAGCGAAAAATATGTCCAATGAACCCGTAAAAGCACGCCCGGTCGAGGAGCTTGACAGCGTAGTCATCCGCTTCGTCGGCGACTCCGGCGATGGTATGCAACTCACCGGCACCGAGTTTTCCAAGGCTGTCGCCAAGGCCGGCCACGGTTTCACTACTCACCCCGATTATCCGTCAGAGATCCGCGCCCCGACCGGCACGCTGTACGGCGTTTCCGGCTATCAGATCCAGTATTCCACCGGCCGGGTTTTCACCTCCGGCGACGCGCCGGACGTGCTGGTGGCCATGAATCCCGCGGCGCTGAAGACCAACCTGCCGGACGTCAAGCACGGCGGGATTCTCATCGTCAATAGCAGCGCCTTTACTCCGGGCAACCTGGAAAAGGCCAAGTACGCGAGCAACCCGCTGACCGACGGCAGCCTGCAAGGGCATCGCCTCTATGCGATTGACATCTCGACGCTGACCGCGAATGCGCTGACGGACTCCGGTCTCGGCAAGAAAGAAGTAGGCATGTGCAAAAACTACTTCTCGCTGGGGCTGATGATGTGCCTTTACAGCCGCCCGGTGGACAAGGAAATCACCGACATCGAGAAGAAGTTTGCCAAGAAGCCGAAAGTCGCCGCAGCCAACATCACCGCACTGCGCGCAGGCTACGCCTATGCCGAAGCCACCGAGATGTTCGCCGTCTCCTACCAGATGCGCGAATCGACGCCGGTACCGGGCAAGTACCGCAGCATCACCGGCAACACGGCATCTGCACTCGGCTTCGTCGCTGCTTCCGAGATTTCCGGCGTGCCGCTGTTCATCGGTTCCTATCCGATCACGCCGGCGACCGAGATCCTGCAGGAGTTGTCGAACCTCAAGCACTACAACGTGACGTCGTTCCAGGCGGAGGACGAGATCGCCGGCATTTGTTCGACCATCGGCGCTTCCTATGGCGGCGCACTGGCTTTGACGACAACCTCCGGGCCTGGCCTGGCGCTCAAAACGGAGGCGCTCGGACTGGCGGCCATCCTTGAAATTCCGATGGTGATTGTCGATGTCCAGCGCGCGGGTCCCTGCACCGGCATCCCGACCAAGACCGAGCAATCCGATCTGCTGCAGGCCTTGTATGGCCGCAACGGCGAATGCCCGATTCCGGTGATCGCCGCCAACTCGCCGTCCGATTGCTTCGATGCTGCGCTGGAAGCCTTCCGCATCGCCGTCAAGTACATGACGCCCGTCATCCTGCTGACCGAAGGCGGCATCGGCCAGGCCGCGGAACCCTGGCTGATTCCCGATGTGGCCAGCCTGCCGAAGATGGAAGTCAAGTATCGCACTGACCCGAACGGCTTTCAGCCCTACGCCCGCGATGGAAACCTGGCGCGCGCCTGGGTTCGTCCCGGTACGCCCGGCATGGAGCATCGTCTCGGCGGTCTGGAGAAGGACGCCCTGACCGGAAATATTTCCTCCGAGCCGCTCAATCACCAGATCATGTGCGAAACGCGTGCCGCCAAGGTCGCCGGCATCGCCAGGGATTTCCCGCCCTCGAAGGTCGAGGGTCCGGCAAAGGGCGATCTGCTGGTGATCGGCTGGGGCAGCACCTACGGCTCGATTGCCCAGGCCTGGCAAAAGGCCAGTACCGCGGGCAAATCGGTGGCCTTCGTGCATCTGCGCCACCTCAATCCGCTGCCTTCCGATCTTGGCGACATCATCAGCCGTTACAAGAAGGTACTGGTTCCTGAAACCAATCTGGGCCAACTCTCCAAGCTGCTGCGCGAACGCTACCTGGTTGATGTGGTTCAGTTGAACAAAATACAGGGCAAGCCCCTCAAGGTCACCGAAATCTATGACCGCATCCTGGAATTGTGCTGAGGAAACAATGATGACCGATATGACTGTAGCAACACCCGTTCAAGCGTTGACCAAGAAGGACTTCGAGTCCGGTCTGGACGTACGTTGGTGCCCGGGTTGCGGCGACTACGCCGTCCTCTCCCAGATCACCAAGCTGATGCCCAAGCTGGGCATCCCGCGCGAAAACTTCGCCTTCGTTTCCGGCATCGGCTGTTCCAGCCGTTTTCCCTACTACGTCCAGACCTACGGCCTGCACACCATTCATGGTCGTGCCCTGGCCATCGCCACCGGTCTCAAGATAAGCCGTCCGGATCTGTCGGTCTGGGTAGTCACGGGCGACGGCGATGCGCTGGCCATCGGCGGCAACCACTTCATCCATGCCGTGCGCCGCAACATCGGTCTGAAGGTCATCCTGCTCAACAACCGCATCTACGGCCTGACCAAGGGCCAGTATTCGCCGACGTCGGAACTGGGCAAGAAAACCAAGACCTCGCCGCTGGGCAACATCGATCAGCCCTTCAGTCCCGTGGCGCTTGCCCTGGGTGCCGGGGCCACCTTTGCGGCGCGCTGCATCGACGGCGATCAGGCCATGATGGCCGCCATTCTGGAACGTGCCGCCAAGCACGAAGGCACGGCGTTTGTCGAGATCCTGCAGAACTGCGTGGTGTTCAACGACGGCGCCTTCGACGCGCTGTCCGACAAGGCCACGCGTGATGACACGAGGCTGGTGATGGAACACGGCAAGCCGCTGATCTTCGGCAAGGAGCGCAACAAGGGCATCCGCCTGAGCGGCATGGACATGGAAGTGGTCACCATCGGCGAGAACGGCGTGACCGAGGCAGACATTCTGGTGCATAACGAGAACGCAGCACACAGCGGCCTGGCATTTTCACTCGGACAGTTCGAGTCACCGGATTTCCCGGTTCCGTTCGGCGTTTTCCGCGATGTCGACAAACCGAGCTACGAATCGCTCAGCCAGCAGTTGTCAGAATCCGCCCGCGCCGCCAAGGGTCGCGGCGACCTCCAGCGTCTGCTGAACAGCGGCGAGACATGGACAATCAAATAAGCTTATTTCAAGGAGAACAAAAATGGCATTGATGATCAATTCAGACTGCATCAACTGTGACGTGTGCGTACCCGAGTGCCCGAACGAGGCCATTACTCAGGGCGACGAGATTTACATCATCGACCCGGCCAAGTGCACTGAGTGCGTCGGGCATTTCGACGAGTCGCAGTGTGTTGAAGTATGTCCGGCCGATTGCATCCTGCCGGACCCCAATCATGCGGAAAGCAAGGAACAACTGCAGGCGAAGTTCCAGAGCCTGACCGGGGCTTAGGCATAGCAGATGCAAAAGGCTGAGGGGAACTCAGCCTTGTTGCCCGGGCGGTTCCTTGTTTCGTTTGACTGAGTCACGCTTTCTCCGGCCTGTCCGGAGAAAATTTTGTTGAGGTTGTCATCATGCGCATTCCCGTGTCCCGCCGTCGCTTCATCGCTTTTGTAGCAGCGGCTGCAGGTTTGCCGCTCCTGCTCAAGGCGGGCGGCGCACAGGCCAGGCTGGTCAGTTGGGAAGGCACCGCCCTCGGCGGGCCGGCCTCGATCCGGCTCTACCACACCGACGAGATGATCGCGCAGCAAGCCATCTCTGCGGCCCTGACCGAATTGCGGCGTCTCGAAGCGATCTTCAGCATCTATCGCAGCGACAGTGCGATTTCCCTGCTTAACCGCCAGGGAAAACTCGAACAGGCGCCCGCCGACCTGATGACCATGCTTGATCGCGCGCTGTCCCTGGCGCAGATCAGCGATGGTGTTTACGACCCGACGGTGCAGCCGCTCTGGAATCTGTATTCCTCGCATTTCTCCGCTACCAACCCCGACCCGGCCGGTCCTTCCGCGCATGACCGTGATGCGGCGCTGGCACTGGTCGATTGGCGCCAGGTAGAGGTGGATCACGCCTCGAGGCGCATCGCCTTTGGTCGTCCCGGCATGGGCCTGACGCTGAACAGCGGCGCCCAGGGCTACATCACCGACCGCGTCGCCGACCAGTTGCGCGCACACGGCTTCGACCGCATGCTGGTGGACATGGGCGAGCCGCGGGTTTTTGCGGCCAAGCCGGACGGTTCGGCCTGGCGCATCGGCATCGCCAATCCGGCCGACCGGACCGAGACGGTGGCCAGCCTCGACCTGGTCGACAAGTGCGTCTCCACCTCCGGCGGCTACGGAACCATTCTCGACAAAGCGGGACGGTTCACCCACATTTTCGACACCCGCAGCGGAGGCACGGCTGCGGCCATGTTCAGCGTTTCGGTGGTGGCTGATTCCGGCATGGCTGCCGACGGCTTGTCTACCGCCATGCTGATGGCCCCGGTCGACAAGCGCCAGGCGATTCTCAAGGCCGGCGGCGGTGAGCAGGCCATATTCGTCACGCCTCAGGGCGTGGTTGCTACAGTGAACGCTTGAGCGAAGGGTAATAAAAGGATGAGCCTGCTCTTCTGGCGCAAATCTGCGCTGCCCACTTTCTCGCGCGGGGGTGTCCATCCCGACGAGCACAAGGAACTCACTGAGAACCTGCCGATCGAGGATTTCATCCCGACCAACGTGTACCTGCCGGTGAGCCAGAGTCTCGGCCCGTCGGCCGAGCCGCTGGTGGCCAAGGCGACCAAGGTCAAGCGCGGCGACGTCATCGCCAGAGTGCCTGGCGGCGTTTCACTGCATGCGCCGGTGAGCGGCATCGTCAAGGGTGTGGCGACCGGTCCCCACGCCTCGCTGGTCTATGATACGGTCATCACAATCCAGACCAAGCCCGGCGACGACGATCCGCAGTTTCCCGAGCAGCCCGGCTGGCAGGCGCTGCCGGTGGCGCAGATGCTCGAGAGCATCCGCGATGCCGGTGTGGTGGGACTCGGCGGCGCCGCCTTCCCGACCTACCGCAAGCTTGCACTGCCCAAGGGTGCCAAGGTTGATACCCTGGTGATCAACGGCTCGGAGTGCGAACCCTATCTCACCTGCGACTACCGGCTGATGCTGGAGGAGAGCGAAAAAGTCGTGCTCGGCTCCTGGCTGATTGCCAAGATCATCGGCGTCGCCAACTGCGTCATCGGCGTCGAGGACAACAAGCAGCCCGCCGCCGAAAAGATGCGCCAGACCATCGCCGGACTCGGCCTCGAGAAGATGGAGCCGCCGGTCAAAATGACCGTGGTGGTCACCCAGACCCGTTATCCGCAGGGCTCGGAGAAGCAGCTGGTGCAGTCGCTGACCGGGCGTCTGGTGCCCAAAGGCGGACTGCCGCTTGCCGTCGGCGTCGTGGTGCAGAACGTTGCCACCGCCATCGCCTGCCTTGACGCGATCCGCAATGCCAAACCGGTGATGGAACGGGTCCTGACGGTATCCGGGCGGGGCATCCAGTCGCCACGGAATCTCAGGGTGCCGATCGGTACCTCGGTCGAAGACATCGTTGCCCATTGCGGCGGTTACACCAACGATCTGGTGAAGATCCTGCTCGGCGGCCCGATGATGGGGCGCACCATCGCCGACCTCGACGTTTCGGTGACCAAGGGCACCAGCGGTCTGCTCTTCCTCACCGCAGCGGAAACCAGCATCACCCGCTACCAGCCCTGCATCTCCTGCGGCGAATGCGTCGATGCCTGCCCGATGGGGCTGGAACCCAACCGCGTATCGCAGTACATGGAGGTGGGCCGGCCTCTGGAAACCGAACAGTTCGGCGTCAAGGAATGCTTCGAATGCGGCTGCTGTTCCTATAGTTGCCCATCCCACCGGCCCCTGGTGCAATTCATGCAGGTGGCGAAGGCCGCCTACCGCCGCCAAGAGAGGAAAACCAAGTGAGCGAAGCTGAAGTTACGTCGCCCCCGACCCTGCACTTGTCCAGCGGCCCGCACATCGCTTCGGGTCGCACCACCGCGCAGATAATGTGGATGGTCAACCTGTCGCTTTTGCCGGCGCTGCTTTGGGCCTGGGCCGTTTTCGGCTGGCCGGTGCTTGCCATCGCCGCGTCATCAATACTCGGTTGCGCCACCGCCGAGTACCTGTCTTGCCTCATCAGCAAGACGGAATCGACCCTGCCTGACGGCTCCGCGGTGTGCTCCGGCCTGCTGCTCGCCTACACCCTGCCGCCGGCGATCCCGGTCTGGATGCCTTTCATCGGCGGCCTGTTGGCAATCGTCTTCACCAAGGCCGTGTTCGGCGGCCTCGGTTACAACATCTTCAACGTCGCTCTGGTCGGGCGGGCCATGATGATGGCCACCTTCCCGGTAGAGATGACCACGCGCTGGCTGACGCCTGCGCTGGGCAATGTCGATGCCGTCTCCTCCGCCACGGTGCTGGCACAGATCAAGCTCGGCGGCCCCGAGGCGGTGAACAAGATTCTGGCGACGGTTCCCGACGGCGGCCACCTCTGGCTCGACTTCTTCCTCGGCATGCGTGCCGGATCGGTCGGCGAGGTTTCGGTGCTGATGATCATGCTCGGCGCGGCCTTCCTTCTGTGGAAGGGCATCATCAAGCTTTACATCCCGCTCAGCGTGCTGGCCGGCGTCGCGGTGATGGCGTTCTTCTCTCCCGCGCCGACGATCTACATGCTGTCCGGAGGCATATGGCTGGGCGCCTTCTTCATGGCGACCGACTATGTGACCAGTCCGACTACCGCCAAGGGACAGATCATCTTCGGCCTCGGCATCGGTCTGCTGACCGGCATTATCCGCAACTGGGGCGGTTACCCCGAAGGTATCTGTTACGCGATCATGCTGATGAACATTCTTACGCCGGCACTGAACGACTGGTTCAGGCCCAAGCGCCTCACTGCCGATGGAGTACCGTCATGACCTGCGTACCCGGCAAACCGGTAGTAGATCAGGCGCCGCCCAGCGGGCGCGAGATGGTGATCATCGCCGCCGGACTCACGGTGGTGTGCCTGGTCGCGGCGATGATCCTCGGCGGCCTGTATTTCGTGACCCAGCCTGCCAAGGAACACAACCTGCACGTCCGCGAGGAAACCATGATCCGCGGCCTGCTCGGCTTGACTCCGCAGGCCAGGATCCAGGAAGTGCGCCGCTATCTGAAGCGGGAAGGCAAGGACACGCAAGTCATCTACCTGACCGGCAAAAAACTCGCGCAACTGGAACTGGACGGCAAGGAGCTTGCCGCCCTTGATGTGCCGGGCGACGTCACTGCCGCAGGCTCTGCCGAGGCCAAGGACGAATGGGTGAAGAAGCAGATCAAGGTCGCCGACCCGGAGCACTTGAAATACGCCGGACGCTTCTTCGTCGGCATCGAAGGGTCGCAGCCTGCCGGCTATGTCGTCGAGGGCGTTACTCTCGGCTTCAAGACCTGGGTGCGCTTCTTCATGGCCATCGATTCGTCCTACACCATACAGGGCGTGGAGATCATCGAGCACGAGGAAGACCCCGGCCTCGGCGCCGAAATCGTGCAGCGCTATTTCAAGAACCAGTTCGCCGGCAGAAGCCTCGCCGACATCGAGAAGATCAGCGTCATCAAGGACCCGCTGCCCAAGGACTGGCAGACTGCGCTGGAGCAGCTCGGCGACATGCCTTTCCGGCCCTGGGCGGAGAAGTACCGCGAGATGCTGCCGAAGAACCCGAACATCTATGCAATTACGGGATCGACCATCAGCAGCACGGCGGTGACCGTCGGTGTCAAGGCCGCCCTCGGCAACTTCCGCAAACGGATGAACATCGTGGAGAAATATTTATGAGCGCCGTCCGCCGGGCCGCCCCAAGAACGGCGCAGCCAACACATGGAGCCGCACAGCGGCGAACCGTCGTCACCCCCTGCCGCGGGCAGGGGGCTGGGGGGAGGGCAGTGCTATGAGCGAGCATCGCACTCCGCCACCGGTATCGACCATGCTCATGCGTGGCCTGTTCGAGGAGAACCCGATTTTCCGGCTGGCCTTGAGTCTCTGTCCGGCCGTGGCGGTGACCACCTCGGTGAAGAATGGCCTGATGCTCGGCGTTGCCGTGCTCGTGGTGCAGGTGCTGTCGAGCATGTCCGGCTCCCTGGTCAAGCACATCATCAACCCGAAGATCCGCATCCCCGTGTTCACGCTGCTCATCGCCATCTGGGTGAGCGCCATGGACATGATCCTGGCGGCCTATTTCGCCGACATCTACCAGCAGGTCGGGCTATACGTGAAGCTGATCGTGGCCTTTGCCATCATCATTTCGCGCATGGAGCTGTTCTCCATGAAACACAGTGTCGTACCCTGCTTCTGGGATGGCCTGGGCATGGGCCTGGGCTTCCTCGTCGGTCTGGTGCTGGCCGGCGCTTTCCGGGAACTTCTGGGCAGCGGCAGCATTTTCGGCATTGCCATACTGCCGTTCAAACCCCTGCTGCTGGTAGTGTTGCCGGCCGGCGGATTCTTCACCATCGGCCTGATCATGGCACTATTCAACTGGGTTGATGTCAAACGGGGTCACAAGTTGCCCTCGGGCGGAGGAGGAGCACATGGCTGATGCAAAAGTAGTCTCACCCCACGAGATATTGGTTGAGGGCGCGCTGCCCGCCGATGCAGCATCGATACGCCTGGTGCGCAGTTCGGATGCGGACATTCCGTTGGCGGTAATTTCCGTCAAGCCGGGGGCGAAGTCCAACAGCTTCCTGCTGACCACCGCCGAGACGCTTAACAGCCAGGACAATTACCAGCTGACGGCCAAGGGAGTGGATCAGCCCTGGGAGATCGCACCGTCGCCTCTGGCGCTGGTGTTCTCGGTGATCATCGGCTCGGCCCTGATCAACAACTTCGTGTTCACCCGCTACCTCGGACTGTGCGTGTTCTTCGGCGTCAGCCGCAACAAGGACACCGCGATCGGCATGGGCGTCACCTTCACCATTGTCGGCCTGCTCTCCGGCATGATCGCCTGGGCACTCAACACCATCGCCCTCGTGCCGCTGAAGCTGGAGTTCATGCAGATCATCGCCTTCATCGGCATCGTCGCCTGCCTGGTGCAGGCAACCGACCTGATCCTGAAGAAGGTGAATCCGATCCTGCACAAGAAGTTCGGCATCTACCTGGTGCTGATCACCACCAACTGCATCATTCTGGCGGTGCCTCTGCTCAACGCCACCAGCGGCGCGACCATGCTGCAGGCCTTCGGGTTGTCCCTGGGCGCCGGTCTCGGTTTCGCGCTGGCCCTGTTCCTCATGAGCTGCGCCATCGAGAAGGTCAACATGGCGCCGGTGCCGATGGTGTTCAAAGGACTGCCGGTCGCCTTCATCATCGCCGGTTTGTTCGCTCTGAGTTTTCTCGGCTTCTCCGGCCTGAAGGTGGCATAACCCTATGGATCTCCTACACGTCGCACTTTGGGGTGTCCTGGTCTTCACGACGCTGGGACTCTTCTTCGGCATCGCCCTGGCCAGCGCCGCGCGCAAGTTCCATGTTCCGGTCAATCCGCTGGTCGAGGAGGTTCGCGAGAACCTTCCTTCCGCGAACTGCGGCGCCTGCGGTTTCGCCGGCTGCCAGACCTACGCGGAAAAGGTGGTCGAGGACGAAAACGTTTCGCCTACGCTGTGCACCCCCGGCGGCAAGGTCGTCGCCATCGACATCTCCCGCCTCACCAACAAGACGATGGGGGAAATGAAGGAAGTCGTGGCCATGCTGCGCTGCTCTGGCGATGATTCAGTTGCCCGCAGCCAGGCCGAGTACGACGGCATTCACACCTGTCTCGGCGCCAGCCTGGCCTTTGGCGGCCCGAAGGCCTGCAAATACGGCTGCCTCGGCCTGGGCGACTGCGTCCGCGTATGCTCCTTCGACGCCATGAAGATCGGCGACAAGGGCATCGTCGAAATCGATTATGCCAAATGCACCGGCTGCGGCATGTGTTTCGAGGTCTGCCCGAAGGACCTCCTGATCAGTTACCCGCGCACCTATCGCGTCGGACTCACCTGTCAGTCCAAAGGCAAGGGCAAAGCCGTCAAGGACACCTGCACGGTAGGTTGCGTCCAATGCAATGCCTGCATCAAGGAGTGCCCGGCCAAGGCGATTTCCATAATCGACGGTGTCCTGGTCATAGACCATGTGGCGTGCGTGGCCTATGGCCCGGATTGCAACGAGATCTGCATCACGGTCTGCCCCACCGACATCATCCACCACCCGGGTCAGCAGCCGGACGCCAACAAGCCCAAGCCGAAGAAGGTCGCCAAGCAGGCGGACGCAGCAACGGCAGAATAAGCACGTGCGATGCAGGCCGGCCGGCTTGCATCGCCTGCGGCGGCCATCGACAAGCCGGTGTGGCCAGGCGCTGCTTGAACCGGATCAATGACTCTTCTTGCGGGATTGCCTTGAGGGCGCCTGCTATCGGTCAATCGCCAGTAGCTGCTGCGGGCAACCTGCCCGCCTCCGGGATTCGCTTGCCCTGTGCTCGTTGGCGAGCGCATTGCCGCGCTGCAGCATAGAGTTCACCGGTTCCAATAACAATCAGGAAGATGCTGATCTGCTTGGTGCGGGTATTGGCTTGATTGTGGAATAAATTTCACAAGTATTGTTACTAATCGATAGATTGTGTTTGTTATTCAGGTGAGTAAACTGCACCCATTCGATGATGCATTGCATCATTTACCGAGGGAGTATTGAAATGGGATCATCCGAGTTTGCCGTCATCGTTGCAATGTCGCTGGTATTCGATCTGGTCATGACCGTCGTGCTCTAAAGTTTGAGCGGGATCGGGAAAAATCATCAAGGTCGGATGTAATGCGCGAGCAACGCGCGTAGCGCCGGATTTCTCGATCAGGTGAGTGTGGCAGATGGAAACGCGCCAGCAGCGTGTGATGCTTTGAATTGTTAAGTCTCCTCCTCCGATATCTTAATGACATCGGATTCAGTCCCGGCCTTGCGCCGGGATTTTTTTCGTCATTGCAAGCGGAAGCTCACCGGGAACAGTGTCTGGCGCGGGTTGCCGGGCAGGGCGCCGATGCGCTGCGTGGCGTCGAGCGCGGCCTGATCGAGCAAGGCATGGCCTGAACTGCGGGCGATGGACGCCGATACAACCCGGCCGTTGTCGGCCAGAGTCAATAGCAGGATGACGTCGCCTTCAAGTCCGCGTGCGATGGCCTGCGGCGGATAGAACAGGTGTTCGGAAAGAGCCGTCTGCGCCCGGCGCAGCGCGCTGCCCTGCAGGGTGCGGGGAGGGTTCGCAAGTGCTCGCGAGCGGCCCCCGGTGATCTCGGTGCTGACTGCCTCGGCCATTGCGCCGGGCTCGGCAGGCGGAAGGAGTTGCGCCTGAATGCTTGCCGCCGTCGCCGGGCGCGGCCTTGCCGGCAACCAGTCCGGGCCGAAGATCACGGCGGCGTGCAGGGCGATGCTCAACAGCAGTGCAAAGAGGACGGGCATGGCAAGGATTCTAGAGGCTTGCCGGTCATTCCGTTCCGAGGGATGCCGTCCGCCGCCTGAACGGTGGCAGACATATCCCACCAGGGGACGCATGTACGCGAAGCGAAATCCCATGCGTGCAAAGCCCCGTCCGCCGCCTGAACGGCGGCAGACATATCCCACCAGGGGATACCGTCCGCCGCCTGAACGGCGGCAGACATATACTGCGCGGGATGAAAATAGTTTCCATGGTTTTTTTGCTGCTGACGGCTG
>CAINHS010000085.1 GCA_903848955.1 uncultured beta proteobacterium | reverse complement strand
TGCCGGACAGCTGATTGAGTTCGCCGGGCTGCGTCGGGACGGAAGCGAATTTCCGCTGGAGCTCTCGCTGGCAACATGGAAGACCGGTGGACGCGTCTTCTTCAGCGCATTCATGCGCGACATCACCGAGCGCAAGCGTGCTGAAGCCGCGGAACACGAGCGCGTGGCCCAACAGACCTGGGATCAGGCGGCCGCCCTGGAGGTCCAGCGCATGGCCCGGCTGGCGGCACAGAACCTGATGGCCGATGCCGTCGCCGCACGCGGCAAAGTCGAGGCGGCGACCGCAGCGCTGCGCGAGAGCGAACTGAAATTCCGCACCTTGTTCGAGACCTCGACCGAGGCCCATCTGTTGTTTTCCGACGGTCGCTGGATTGACTGCAATGCAGCAGCCACGACTGTGTTTGACTGCACCCGGGAGCAGATCATCGGCGCCCATCCGAGCAGGTTCTCTCCGCCAAGGCAGCCCGATGGGCGGTCGTCCGAGGAAGAAGCGATAGAGAAGATCACTCTTGCGTTCACCGCAGGACCACAGGCTTTCGACTGGGAACACTGCCGGGCGGATGGAACACCTTTTGCCGCCGAGGTCTCCCTCAATCGGGTGGACTTGGGAGGCAAGCCACACATGCAGGCAATCGTTCGCGATGTGAGCGAGCGCAAGAGAATGGTGACGGCGGTCGAGCAATCCCGTCGCGTCCTTCTGAGCCTGCTCGAAGATCAGACGCGGGATCAGGCGGCGCTGCGCGACAGCGAGGCCTTCGGCCGCGCCATTCTCGATTCGGTGGTCGCCGAAATCGCGGTACTCGACCGCAGCGGCGTGATTACGTCAGTGAACAAGCCCTGGCGAGCGTTTGCGCTGGATAACGGTATTGTGCCGGACCAGCCGGTGCCGCATACCGGTGTCGGAGAAAATTACCTGGCACTGTGTCGAACCAGCACTGGCCCCGCGTCGGATGAGGCGGCGAGCGCCTGCGAGGGCATCCAGGCGGTGCTCGACGGTCACCTGTCGGTGTTTCACCTGGAGTACCCCTGCCATTCGCCGCAGCAGAATCGCTGGTTCGCCATGAGCGTGGCACCGCTGGAGGCCGAAGGTGGCGGTGCGGTGGTGGCCCATACCGACATCACTGGGCGCATGCTGGCGGAAGCTTCGGTGCGCAAACTGGCACTGGCCGTTGAGCAGAGCCCGGAAAGCATCATCATCACCAATACCAGGGCCGAGATCGAGTATGTGAACCAGGCCTTCGTGCAGGCCACCGGCTACCGGGAGGAGGAAGCGCTCGGCAAGAACCCGCGCCTCCTGCAGTCGGGCCGGACACCGGCGCAGTCCTACCGCGAGATGTGGGCGGCGCTGTGCCAGGGCGCCCCGTGGAAAGGCGAGTTCTACAACCGGCGCAAGGACGGCAGCGAATACATCGAATTTGCCATCATTACCCCGCTGCGCCAGCCAGACGGGACCATCAGCCACTATGTGTCGGTGCAGGAGGACATCACCGAAAAGAAGCGCCTCGGGCTGGAACTCGACGGTTATCGAGAAAACCTGGAAGTGATGGTGGAGCAACGCACCAGGGAGCTCAACGCAGCACAACAACGGGCGCAAGCGGCCAACCTGGCCAAGAGCAGTTTCATCGCCAACATGAGTCACGAGATACGCACGCCGCTGAATGCCATCATCGGTCTCACGCATCTGTTGCGGCGGGGCGGCGCAACGCCCGAGCAGGCCGCGCGTCTGGACAAGATCGACGGCGCCGGTCGTCACTTGCTGGGCATCATCAACGACATTCTGGACCTGTCCAAGATCGAGGCCGGCCGCTTCCAATTGGTAAGCACCGATTTCCCGCTGTCGGCAGTCCTCGACAGCGTGGCTTCGATCATTGGCCAATCAGCGCAGGCCAAGGGTCTGCGCGTCGAAATCGACTACGGCGGCGTGCCCCTGTGGCTGCGCGGCGATCCGACGCGTTTGCGTCAGGCGCTGCTCAACTACGCCGGTAACGCCGTCAAGTTCACCGAGCAGGGTTCTATCGCACTGCGCGCCAAGTTGCTGCAAGACAGCGGCGACGACTTGCTGGTGCGTCTCGAAGTGCAGGACACCGGGATAGGCATTGCCGCAGACAAGACAGCACGGCTGTTCCAGGACTTCGAGCAGGCGGATACTTCGACCACGCGCAAGTATGGCGGTACCGGCTTGGGGCTTGCGATCACCCGCCGGTTCGCGCAACTGATGGGCGGCGAAGCCGGAGTTGCCAGCACGCAGGGGGAGGGCAGCACCTTCTGGTTCACCGTTCGCCTGCAGCGCGGCCACGGCATCATCCCCTCGCAGGGCGTTCCCGCAGAAGCGGCGGGCGCCGAAACGCGCCTGCGGGAGTATGACGGCAAGGTCAGGCTGTTGCTGGCGGAGGACCACCCGATCAATCGCGAAGTGGCACTGGAATTACTCAAGGCGGTCGGACTCAACGTAGACGCGGCCGCGGATGGCCGCGAAGCGCTGGAACTGGCGCAGGCGCGCCACTACGACCTGATCCTGATGGATGTGCAGATGCCCGTCATGAACGGCATCGAGGCGACTCGCGCCATTCATGCCGTGCCGGGCCGCGACGGAACTCCGATCCTGGCCATGACCGCCAACGTTTTTGAAGAAGACCGCCGTGCCTGCGAGGCGGCAGGCATGAAGGACTTCATTGCCAAGCCGGTTGATCCGGCCGCGCTTTACGCGACCCTGCTGAAGTGGTTGCCGCAAACGCGCGCCAGGGGCGCCAGCCTGGTGCAGCACGCCGTGAGTCCGGGTCATGCGGCGGCAGCAATGCCGCAGGCGCTGGCCGATTTCTCGGGACTTGATGCGGTGCGGGGGCTGGCGGCACTGAGAGGCGACTTGCATGCCTATGTCGGTCTGTTGCGGCAGTTCGCCGCCAACCATGACGACGATGTGCGCCAG